>DASXKZ010000068.1:0-2746 GCA_036496525.1 Candidatus Angelobacter sp. | reverse complement strand
TTTTCCGAATACGACGTCGGTCAACAGGAACTTCAGTGTCACCCAGGGGATGTGCGCGACTGAAGGCGCTACACGCATCTGCAAATGTTCAACGGTGATGTCTGTGAAACCTAGCTCTTCCAGCCGTGCCTTGAATCGGTCAAGCTGGGCCAACTGTTCTATGACCCAGCACTCGCACAGTTTACGGTAGATGCGTTGCTGTAGAGCGTTGACGAAACGATCTGTTGTGAGAAATCCGTCTGAAACAACTAAACGTCCTCCTGGCCGTAGCAGACGGTGCGCCTCCGCCAGAAGAGCGCCCTTGTCCGCACCGTGGGCGTGACAACTGCTTTCGAGTGCATAGACTCCGTCGCAGCTGGCGCTCGGCAGTACTGTCTCTTCGTAGTCACCCTCAACGATGCGCACGCGCTCACCGCAACCGGCTGCCTGGTTCAAGGCACGTGCGTTTTCCACCTGCCACGGCACGCGCGTAATTCCTATCAGCCACGTGTGCGGCAATCGCCGTGCGAAGCTGCGCAGCGTCGCGCCCAGGCCGCATCCAAGATCCAAAAGCTGCGGTTCCGCAATACCATCCAACTTCAGCCGCGTAAGAACTTCTGCATTCATCTGCTCGAGCATGGTTTCGCGACGTAACGGATTTATGCCGGCGCGGTAGTAGCCGAAGTGCATGTTGAACTCGCGGCTCCAGGCTGCGTAATCAGGACCAGCCTCGCGGTAGTACTGTTCCAGGCCAATTTGAGGAACGGCGGGTTCTGCGGGCACCGACTTAGTGATGGACTCTGCGTGCGCTGTATTTGGAAAGGCCATATATTTCCTTAAATACTGCTATTTCAGTATATACAGAATTAAAAGAAAATTGAAAGAGGCTATTCTGCTGGAGCAAGTCCTTAAGCCTCAGTTAGTTTTGGAGGAAGGGTGGAGTAACAGACAGGTCCGTCCATCCAGGGGAGGGAGAGTTCACCCATAGCCTGCTCTTGTTACGAAATTTTGAATTCGCTCCTGTGCTTCCAGACTCATCCCTGTGAAATAGACGCCCTGGCGTTCTTCCTGCACCCAGACAATCGCTCCCTCAGCTTTAATGACCGTTGCTGGATCAGGCAGGATAAAAGACATTCCAAGCGTGTCGCCCTTTTGAAGGCCGGAGACTTCCAACTGAATGCCGCCTTGACTTATGTTCCAGGTCAACCCTCGTAATGTTCTAGTTCCAACAGTACAAGTAACTCCAGTATTTAGTGGGGCACGAGTAAAGCGGCGGAGGTTCTCCCGTTGAGGTTTGTGTATCTTATCCAGGATTGTGACAAGGCTTTGCTTGGCCAACGGTTTTTGCAAAAAGTAGGTCGCCCCAACAGAAAAGGCATGATGCAAAGAATCTTGTTCTTCCGTGCCGGTAACAATAATGATTGGCGTCGTCTTATTGCAGGCAGAATTGCGCACGATCTTTGCTAGGTCAAAACCACTCAACCCCGGCATAGAGAGATCAAGAAAAATCCCATCGAACTTTTCGCTTTCTACTCGTTCAGCGGCTTCCTCGCTTGTAGCTGTGGCGTGAACCTCGGCTTTAAGCTCCTGAAGGAGATGCATTAGCAGCTCTCGGCTGGCAACATCATCTTCGACAATTAGCAATTTCTGCACTGACAACAACTTTCTAAGGTGAAAGCTGGTTATAAGATAGCCCCTTTTCAAAGAGTTGGCAGCCTCAGTTAGAATTACCGCCGAGAAGGTAAAAAGCCGGGGTCCGGATGATAGAGTAGGTTATGCCTGGGTTTGATGGAAGGTTTCCATCGAACTTAGATCGAATGCGATCTGACTCTGACAGCTGACAGATCATTGTCTATTTACAATTTCTTGACATATGCAACACCTCCAATTCGGTTTCACACGATACGATTACATATGAATAAAGACTTGGCGTTTGCTTTGAGTTTCTGCGGATGGTGACGGCCGTCGCGGCCCCTGCGGCTCCCACTTTCAGTAACAAACCTTTTCCTCTCGCGTCGCCGGTTCAACGGTTGGTTTCTGTAGATGTATTGCGCGGGCTCGCCATGGTTATTATGGCGCTGGACCACACGCGCGATTTCATGACTCATCTGCGGTTCCCTCCTGAGGACATGGCGCACACCTACGGAGCACTTTTCTTCACACGGTTCATCACTCATTACTGTGCGCCCGTATTTGCATTTCTGGCTGGAACGGGCGCGTTTTTATCCACTCGCCGCGGAAAATCTATACCACAAGTCTCCTGGTTCTTCTTCACGCGCGGTCTGTGGCTCGTGTTACTCGAACTGACGGTCGTTGATTTTGCCTGGGGTTATGTTCCGTGGGCGCAGGCGGGAGTGATCTGGATTTTGGGTTGGAGCATGGTAGTGATGGCGCTGATCGTGCGCCTTCCGCTGCGTTGGATCGCAGTGCTTGGATTCGTGATGGTTGCCACTCACAATCTGCTTGATCCGATTAATCCGGCATCATTCGGAAAGTTTTACTGGGCGTGGATGTTTATACACTCGCCCGGCCGTCTTCAGATTGCCGGTCACTTGTTCTCTGTTAGGTACGCTCTGGTTCCGTATGTCGGAGTGATGTGCTTGGGTTTTGCTTTTGGAAAATTGCTGCTCCGGCCGGACCGCCGCAAATGGATTCTGACCATCGGCATCGCCGCGACCGCACTCTTTTTCGTGCTGCGTGGGATCAATCTTTATGGAAATGGGATCGCCGGATTGCCATTCGGATACCCGCGCTCTGCCGGTCCATG
>DASXKZ010000067.1:0-15451 GCA_036496525.1 Candidatus Angelobacter sp. | reverse complement strand
GTCACAACCCCTAAACGCGAACACCCGGCCTTAAAGGCCGGGTGTTAAAAAAAATGAATTGTGGACCGCAGGCCGGGCCACAAGCAAGCCCGGTTTTGGCTTGATTGGGCAAAGAAGCCCTCGCCTGCGATGTTTGAAGCCGTCATCCTGGAAGCTACAAACAAAACGCGAAACTACTTTAGCACCACTTCTTCCCGCCGCAACAAAAAAATCTGCGACCCTCTGCCTGACACTGTTCTTCCACATGCGCCTATGCTGCTCAGGTGACGTTCACCTGGGCCAACACTCCCAACCGCTGTCTTCCTGAGCGAAGCGCCGTAGCAATGGCTATAGCTCGATTGAATGATGGGCGCGGAGTCGAAGTTGAGCCGTTCTGCGGCGTCGGAGCCCGCAGGCGAAATCCCGAGCGAAGTCGAGGGAGCCCTTCTATCCCGAGGATTTTTATCGCACCATGACGCATCAGGGGAGTTCCACCGATGCTCTTTCCCAGACGGCTGGCCACAGGAACCGTCGCGACGGTTGAAGCTCTCAGGAACCATCCTTGCCCGGGACGCGCCGGGCATCTACGAACTTGTTATTGGCGGCACTTCCCACGGTTCTCCATCGCGTGCGTGACCGAACGGCTGATCATCCGATTGCGATCAGTGTTATCTGTGTGATCAGTGGTGAGACTTGTCTTTTCGATCCGCGATCATCCGCTTTGATCCGCGGTAAGCACTTTGTTATTCCACCAATGTCGCGCGATTCCGGCGATCTCTTACACTCTTCTCGCCGGTGCGGGTCCCGGCTCTAAAATCTCCGGCTCCGTTGTCCGTTTGCGATCATGATCGATCACATCCGGCTCGGGTGCGCTGTTCAATTGGCGCGTGGCAAAGAACACTGCGGCTGTCCATGTGGGGAAAAGATCGAGTCCGGGAACAAGCTCCGCGGCAAAGGTTGGCAGAAAGGCCCAATGCCATCCCAGCAGCTTGATCAGGACAGCGCCCACTATCACGTCCAGTCCGGTATCAAGAGGCGAGAGGCCGCCTTCAGCAAACAAGGGCATGCCCACAATCTGGATGGCGTCAGCCATAATGGCGACGAACCAGGCCTTGCGCTGCTCCGGCGACTTGACTGTCTTTAAAAAGTTGAATTTGAAAATATCCAACATAAAAAGCCCTGCCAAAAGAATACATCGGTTGTGAATACTTCAATTTAGTTTTTTCTGCGACTCCTCCGCGGTGAGACCTGTTCCCGATTTTTCTCCGTGTCTCCGTGCCTCCGTGGTGGATTTTGGGCCCCCCTATTTGATGCCCGCCAGCGCCATTTGGCGTCCGGTTTTTCCTCTCTCCCCCCGATGAGAGAAGAATTTTTTCGGCTGGCAGACGGTGCAGTCTTTGAGCGCGGTGATGTTTGCCGCTGGCACGCCCGCGGCCAGCAACTGGCGGCGATTGGCCTCACGCAGGTCAAGATGCACCTTAATACAAGGATCGCCATGGCCGGGCGCGCGCTGGTTCATGAACAGCATGGGATAACGCTCGCGCACGGCGTCTGATTCCTGCACGCTGTGAAAAAGTTCAGCGGCGTAAGCAAACTGCGTATGAAAAGCTTCTTCCACTTCCTCCCCAACTTCAAACGAGCATTGCTGGATGCCCGGGCCAATCGCCGCATGAATATCTTCCGGACGCGAGCCGAATTCCAGCCGCATGATGCCCACGCCTTTTTCTACGATGCGCTTCACCGTCCCGCGCCAACCGGCGTGGAACGCGCCGACCGCCTTCTTCTTCACATCCACCAGCAGGACAGGGAAGCAGTCGGCGGTAAGAATGCCGAGCGCCAGTCCGCGCAGATCAGTCACCATGCCATCGCCAACAAACCGCGTTTGTTCAAGCAAACCAGGCTTGCGCGAGCGCACAACATGAATTAGGTCGGAATGAACCTGCCGCAACGTGATCAGCGGCCACGGTTTGCTTTTGGTTGCAGCGCCAATGGCCAGCAGCACTTGTTTGCGATTGCGCTCCACGCTGGCGCGAAGATCGTCTTTGGTAAAGCCGAGATTCAGCGTTTGTCCGCCATAGCTGGTGGTGAAACCGCCGGGGCGCGTGGTGAATCCGTGGACGAGCCACGGAAAGCGCTTTAAATCAGGCGATTGCAACAGCCGCAGCTTGACCCGCGTCACCGATTGCACTCTGGATGTTTTTCTCAAAGAAGCTTTGCTCAAAATTGCCACACACCTATTTTAATTGGCACACCTTAATTCGCGGCGCAAGCCTGCTGCGCCTGTCCCGCATCGAAATAAATAACGCCATGAGTACTCCTGACCATACTTATCCCGTCACCAAGTCCAGAACCAAGCCGCGCCGCAAGAGCGAAGACAAGAGTCATGGTGTCCGCCCCGTCCTGCGCCGCCATCATCTTGTGTTGTGGTTTGCCGCGGCTTGCGTTGGCATCGCTATCCTCCACCATCGCATGCTGCACTGGTTTGCCGTGGTTTGCATGGTGGCAATCATCACTTGGGTAATCATTGATTTGTTCGGCCCTGTCCTGCGCTACAAAATCTGCAACCCGCTGGATGGCGCTCTGGATTCGCCTGAGTTCCTGCGCCAGTTGGAAGCGTTGGCCTCTTCACGCGCGGTGGCGAACACGCGGATTGAACCGCTGCCCAACGGAGTGAACTTCTACGAAGCCGAGATCCAGGCCATTGCGCAAGCGCGGAAAAGCGTGAACTGGGTGGCGTACATTTTTGCCCAGGGAGAGATTGCGCGGCGCATGGTGGAAGCGCTCACAGAGCGGGCGCGCGCCGGCGTGGAAGTGAACCTGGTGATTGACGGCGTAGGCAGCTTCTCCACCTCCAAGAAGTTTTTTGCCGCGCTCACTGAAGCCGGAGGCCACGTGCGATGGTTTCATCCTCTGCGCTGGAACAACTGGCCTCGCGCCAACAACCGCACGCACCGCGAGCTGATTGTGATCGATGGCCAAGTTGGTTTCATCGGCGGCGCTGGCGTAGCGGACCACTGGTGGCACGGCATCAAGAAACAAGCTCCCTGGCGGGACACCATGTTCAAGGTCACCGGGGACGCGGTCCGCTTTCTGCAAAGCTCGTTCCTTGAGAACTGGCTGGAATCATCGGGTGAAATCCTTGCCGGCGAAAAATATTTCGTCGCGCCGCAAGACACTGACGGTGCTGTTTCCATGGTCGTGGACAGCAGCCCCTCGCAAGGCGGATCAACCCGCGCGCGCATTCTTTTCCAGACGCTGGTTGCCTCCGCGGAAAAGAGCCTGAAAATCACCACGCCTTATTTTCTGCCTGACCACAGGATGGTTCAGGAACTGGTCCGCGCCATTGAGGAGCGAAACGTTAAAGTGCAAATTCTGGTTCCCGGCAGGCACAGCGACCACGGCATGACGCGCAGCTCCAGCCGCGCCACCTATGGCGATCTTCTAAAAGCAGGCGCTGAAATTTATGAATATCAGCCCGCTATGGTCCACGCCAAAATCATGATCGTTGACGATCTTTGGTGCGTTGTGGGCTCCACCAACATGGACCATCGCTCCTTTGGCTGGAATGACGAAGTGAATCTTGCCGTAATGGATCCGGCGCTCGCGGCTAGGCTCAACGCAAATTTTGAGGAAGACGTGGCCAATTCATATCGTGAAACGCTGCAAGAGTGGGAACATCGCTCATTAGCAGAACGCGCCATGGAATGGCTCGGCTGGCTTATTGCCCGCGAACAGTAGGAACCACACCTAAGGTTGCATTCAAAATCAACAGGGTGCAAGTACGCCCTGTTCTGGATATGGGCATCGAACCAAGTAGGTAGGAGTACCTCAATGGCGACATTGACCCAACCTCGGCATCCTAAAGACAAGCAGCAGGATGACAAGGTTGCTCGCGCGCTGGAGCATTATCGAGTGCTGCGCTGGTTCGCCGTCATATCAATGCTGGCGATCATTTCCTGGGTGCTGATTGATCTCTTTGGCCCAATCCCGAAATACCAGCTCAACAATCAGCCATCGGCTGACTTGAGCTCGCCCGAATATCTGCAAGAACTGGAAGCGCTCTCCGCCTCGCGCATTGGACCGCACACCCACATTGAAGCGCTGCCCAACGGCGTGAATTTTTATGAAGCGGAAATCACCGCGATCAAAGATGCCAAACAGAGCGTGAACTGGGAAGCCTACATTGTCGCCAAAGGTGAAGTTGCCAGGCGGATCGTCGATGCGCTCACGGAACGCGCCCGCGCCGGCGTTGAAGTGAACCTGAACATTGACGCAATTGGCAGCGCCAGCATGCCCAAGAAATTCTTCAATGAGCTGAAACAAGCCGGAGGACACGTTGAGTGGTACCATCCGCTGCGCTGGTACAACTGGCCGCGCGCCAATAACCGCACGCATCGCGAACTGATAGTGATTGACGGCAAGGTTGGGTTTCTGGGCGGCGCAGGCATCTCTGACCAATGGTGGCATGGTGTGAAGAAAGACGCGCCATGGCGCGATACCATGTTCAAGGTCACTGGCGACGCTGTTCGCTCGTTGCAGAGCACCTTCGTGGAAAATTGGCTGGAATCTTCCGGACAAATCCTGATCGGGCCAAAATATTTCGTATCAGAAGACAACAGTGACGGCGCGCAAGCCATGGTGGTGGACAGCAGCCCGTCACAAGGTGGCTCCACCCGCGCACGCATTCTCTTCCAAACGCTGATTGCCTCAGCCCGCAAAAACCTGCGGATCACCACGCCATATTTTCTTCCCGATCAAAGCCTGAGGAAAGAAATTGTCCGGGCAGTACAGGAGCGCCACGTCCGCGTGCAGATATTGCTGCCCGGCAAGCATAGTGATCACAGCATGACACGCAGCTCCAGCCGCGGGACTTATGGCGACCTTCTAAAAGCAGGCGCTGAAATTTATGAATACCAGCCCGCCATGATCCATGCCAAGATCATGATTGTCGATGATCTCTGGTGCGTTGTAGGCTCCACCAACATGGACCATCGCTCATTCGGCTGGAATGACGAAGTGAACCTTGCCGCTGCCGATCCCGCATTGGCTGGCAAGCTGACCGCCAACTTTGATGAAGACCTGGGAAAGTCACATCGTGAAACGCTGCAGGAATGGGAGCACCGCTCATATTGGGAGCGCGGCATGGAATGGCTCGGCTGGCTGATTGCTCGCGAACAGTAATCGTGCTATTAGGGCGAGTCGCGACGGCAGCAGAAAATAAAAAGGGCGGAGCCAGGTTCTGCTTCCGCCCTTCCTCACCGCGGTTTAGTGCACAAACACCGTTGACTGTGCGCTGTTGTTTGCAGTATGCAAGTCTTGCGTGCGGGCGCTGGTTGTGATCTTGTTCACCCTGGTGGATCCGGCAGCAGCAATGGCCTTGAGCAGAATCTTTACGCCAAAGCTCTGCCCATTTTCCAGCCGCGTTTTGTGGCAGACAACGCTTCCGGACGTCGCCCCAATCGCCGGGACGGTGCACGATGTAGCCGTGCTGCCGCTGATGCCAGAGAAGCTGAAGCCGCTGGGGATAACATCAGTTAGGACAACGGCGTCGCTTCCATCGGGACCAAGGTTGGTTACTGTGGCGGTGAATGTCACGACGCTGTTGTGCAGTGCTGTCGCAGTCGCCGGAATAAGCGTGGCCCGCAGATCGCCTGCAATCACAATCTTGGCAAAGAAGCCGTCAGATTCGCCTTTCATCCCGGGCTGGAAAGCATTAGAGGTGACAGGATAATCCGTGTCTGAAGTATTGCCGCCGACCCACGCATTCCACGCCGGATCCACAACAATGGATCCTGCTTTGGTGGAATGGCTGCCGCCTAGCAGCGTGGAGTAATAAAGCGATTTTCCATCCGGCTGCAGCGCGGTGACAAATGAGTTGACCACGCCTGCTGGAATCGATTTCTTGAACGCGCTGGCTGTCGTGGGGAAATCGGTAGAGTTGGTAAATCCGGTAACAAACGCCATGCGGGCGCTGTTCAGGCTGATGTCAGTGATAGTGTCGTCATTGCTTCCGCCTAGGAAAGTTGAATAGAGCAGCGTGCCGCCGCCGGGACTGAGCTTGGTCACAAAGCCGTCCGCGCACTGGATAGCGTTGCCAACAAAGTCGTGGCAGTTTGTTCCCGTTACCGTGCGCCGGAATGCGCCGGTTGTTGTGGGAAAGCCGCTCACCGCCTGCCCAGCAAGGTAGATGTTGTGGGATGAATCCAAAGCCAGCGACACTGACGTGGCTCCATGTATAAGCGTGGAAAATAGCAGGCCTGAGCCAGTGGGATTGAGTTTGGCAGCAAACATTGCCGCTCCGCCGCTGCCAAAACTTGCGCCGTGCGGAAAGTTGGTGGCAGATGTGGTTCCTGCAAGGTAGGCGTTGCCGGCTGAATCGATCCCAACGCTGCTCATCCCGCTGGTATTCGTGCTGGCGCTGATATATGTGGCATACACCAGCGCTGTTGCCACTGGTTTGGTGGTATCGAATTTAGCTACAAAGCCGTTTCCGTTTGTATTTGGCATTTTCGTCTGGAAAGCTCCCGGAGTTGCCGGCATGCAGGGATTCACCGTGTCTCCTACCATCCAGACATGGCCTGAGTTGTCCACGGCAAGATCGGTGGGAAAAGAGCTGGAAAATGCCTGGCATGCGGCTGAACTGTCAAAAGTCTGGGCAAACATGGTGCTGAATAGTAGGTGTGAACCGTCCACGCTCAGCTTGTCCAGATGAATGCCTTCGTCAAAACTGAAATTTGGTCCGGGATCTTCAATGAATTGTTCTTCCGCGCTGTAAACGTGGCCGGCAGGGTCCACGGCCATGCGTTCAACAGAAACACGCAGAAAAGTTGAATAGATCAGGATTTTTCCTGTGGGATCAAATTTCGACACAAAGCCGCTTTGCGTAGTTGCATCCTCATGAAACACGGATTGGATGTTGGCGGTGCGGTCAAAAGCTCCTGCTGTCGTAGGATAATCGGCCGCACTGGTGGTGCCGCTGACATACACATTGCGCTGGGCATCTATGCCGATGTTAACGATGGCAGTATCTGCGGGAAAGCTGGTGCCGGTGTCAATGTCGTTTCCTGTAGCGCCTCCCAGATGTGTCGAGTAAGCAAGCACAGGGTCAATCGTTACCGGCCGGCTGTGATCGTATTCACCCAGAGTAATGCCAAGCCGCGCATCGCCCATCATCTTCCAATGTGCTTCAATAGCATTGAGCTTTCCATTGGTGGTCTGCCATGCAATTGGCTGTGTTTCCCCCAGCACAACTTTGCCAAGTGAGAGCTCGGCATTGCCTGACGGCGATATCGCCACATGATCAATGCCTTCAAATCGCAGCGCAATCTGGTTGGCGTTGGCTCCCGGAGCAAGCACAAAGTCATGCTCCAGATGTCTTCCGCTGCCATAAAAGCGAACGTCGATTCCCGGATAAATACCGCTGTAACGCAGCGCTCCATAATTTTCTATGTTGGTGATCGAGTGGCCTTTGTGCTCCAGATAATTGCTGCGCGCAATCATCTTCTGTTCAGCAGATATCTCAGGCGCCGCAGCGCCATCAAACAACATTCGGAACGCGCCCACTCTGGGCACAGACACAGTCACGCCCTGATCGGTAAAAAACAGCACGCCTTCAGGACTGCGGGCCAGATATTTCACCTGCGGCGCGGTCTGTCCGTGGTTGATTTCAATGGCAAATGGGATGCTCACCGAAGGAGACGTAGCTGGACTCTCGGCGGCAAAGCTAAGAATGGCACTGAGCAAGAAGCAAAGTGTGGCGGAGCGAAGTGGCTTGAGCATGGATTTCCTCATGCAGCATCACTGATTCCGTTACAGGGGATACCGGTGGGGGATGTGCTTGCCCAAAACAGATGTGTGCTGCTGCAGCACGGTTGTCCGGCAGGTGCTCGGGATTTCTGGCAAAACCACCTTAATCCTTCTGATGGTCTTTTCTCCCCCTCAATGAATGTCCGTGCAGCACATTGCCCCTCGGCAATAACTAAGGTTATTCTCAAAGACGATTGCAGCAATGAAAGAACAACCTCGTTTTCGGGTAGCAACTTATAACACTCACAAATGCCGTGGCATTGATGGACGCATCCGTCCGTCCAGGGTCGCCGAAGTTCTGACTGAGCTCGAGGCTGACGTCATCGCTCTGCAGGAAGTGGTGAGCCTGAAGGGCGGACGTAAAGAGCAGAACCAGGCGCAGTATTTGGCTGACGTCGCCGGTTATGACTATCGCATTGGTGAGACGCGCAAGTTGCACGGCGCTGTGTATGGCAACGTGATTCTCAGCCGTTTTCCCGTGCGCGAAGTCCGCGTTTACGATCTCACGACGTCTCGGCGTGAAGCGCGTGGCTGTATCCGATGCGATCTGGAAATTGCGCCGGGAAGAATTGTGCATCTCTTCAATGTTCATCTGGGCACGGGATACATGGAGCGCCGCAAGCAGGCGCGTTTGCTGATGAGCCGTGAAGTTTTGCTATCGCCGCAACTCAAACACCCGCGACTGATCATCGGCGACTTCAATGAGTGGACGCGCGGCCTGGTTTCCAAGTCATTGCAGCATTCATTTGAGAGCGTCGATATTCAGCTACATCTCAATCGCAAACGGACGTATCCCGGCGTGTTGCCCATCATGCATCTCGATCACATGTATTTTGATCGCGACCTGGCATTGGAAGAATTTCTGCTGCACCGCAGCCGTATGGCCCTGCTGGCGTCAGACCATCTGCCATTGGTGGCGGAATTCTGTCTCGGCGGGAGATAGGAACATCGTCAGCGGCTTCATGCGGATGAATTCGAAGATACAAAGGCAATACGGATGAAGGGCAAAAGTTTTATTTCCTCTTCTTTGCTGAAGTTACATCTGAGACTACACGCATTTTCTGTGCATACGCTTGGAATGCCTCGCGGCCTTTGCTGGTCAAACTGCAGATCGTCAGCGGATATTTTCCTTTGAATGTCTTTTCGATCAGCACATAATGGGCCTGCTCAAGGCGGGCAAGATGGCTGGAGAGGTTGCCCTGCGTGAGGCCGGTCTCGCGCTGCAGATAGAGGAAGTCTGCCTCCGGAATGGCCCAGAGCAAGGTCATGATCATCAGGCGGGCGGGTTCATGAATCACACGATCGAGCGCTGCCAGTTCCTGGGGCGCTGTCATGTTCGCGGCAGAGGGTTGCAGCTCAGGTAACGGGTCAATTCAATGGCGCCTCCTAGCATTAGCAAGATCCCCGGGCTCAATAAAAACAGGACCATGCCAAACGTGGGATGTTGCTTCCAGAGAAAGCCAATGACCACCACAAGCACGCCCAAAGTAAAACCGAGGCCCTTGGTCCATTCCCGTTTATCATTGGCGACCTTTCTACGGAACTCCCTGAAGGACGCGGGGCTTGGCAAAGCCCAAGTAACGATAAAGACCCATCGGAGTTTTGTAGGAAGCCATGAGGGCTGGAAGATGCCTAGCAGCCATGTCCAGAACAAAATCCGCAGGCATGCTCTTACCATCCGGCCAAGCCCGCTCTCGAAAATAGGGAGGCGATCTATCCAGCGGAGAACGGGGCCAAGTAGAGTGCTAGGCGGACTATCCTTCTCCTCTTTCTCTGTCCAGTAGCTCGGTGGCGCCACATAGCCCGTCCGGGGATAAGTGGTCCGCGACTTGATGAATTCAATGATGTCTTCTTGCCAAAGGCCAAACCACGCAACGGACAAAAAGACGGCCACCGGGGATGCGACCAACGCGGAGTTGAAGAACCAGAGCCAATTGCTGCCGACATGGGGAATCAAATAGAGAAGAGCAAAACAGGCACATAGTTCCAGGAAGAGAACAATATAGGCTGCGCCAAATACGAGGGCAGGTATGCCATCGCTTAACCAGTACTCTTTCGCTCGATGGTCAGCCTGTTCGATCATAGGGCTCAAATATGCTTCTCTGCTGCTTCTCGGATTTAGTTTGTATAACAAACTAGATTGTGTCAACTAAATATTTTCGAAATTTGTGCATATCTGCGGCGAAAAGACGTTTTCCTGACTCTCCGCTTACAATCACTCAGTGGCCAGGCTTACTTTTGTCGTGGGAAAGGGCGGCGTAGGCAAGACGACCGTCTCTTGCTCGCTGGCGCTGCACCTGGCGGCGCGCCACCCTCGGCAATCGACGCTCTTGATGTCCACCGATCCCGCGCATTCCCTGGCAGACATGCTGGAGATCAAAGATAAAGCTGGCTCACACCGACTCGCCGGCGTAAAAGGCAAAGTCTCTGTCTGGCAGATTGACAGTGACCGCGAGTTCAAGAAATTTCTTGAAGGCAACCGCGAAGGCATTCTCAACATTGTTGAAAACGGAACGTTCTTCAACCGCGAAGAAATCGCTCCTCTGCTGGATACAACGCTGCCGGGAATGTCAGAGGTCGCTGGGCTGCTGGCGCTGCGTGACATGCTGGAAAGCGGCGAGCATGATCACATTGTGGTGGATACCGCGCCTTTCGGTCACACCTTGCGCCTGTTTGAGTTGCCGGGACATTTTCAGCGCTTCCTGAATTTTCTTGAGGTCGCCTCCAGCCGCGATGATCTGCTGGCCCAGCGCTTTGGCGGACGCGCCTCCTCTCCCGCCCACGGCTTTCTGGAAAAATGGCAAGCCACTGTCAGGCAGGTGAAAGAAGCTTTCAGCGCGGAACAGGCAGAAGTCCTGCTGGTGACCTCGCCGGAAACTTTCTCGCTGAATGAAGCTGTGCGCTGCGTGGATGCGCTGAAAGAATCGGCAGCAGAGATGCGTCTGGGCGGTATCGTCCTGAACCGTGTCGTCCCATCAGCGGACAACAAGTGTTCCCGCTGCCGCACCCGCGCGTCTCAAGGAAAAAAAGCTGTGCAATTTTTGAGACAAAAGTTCCCGCGCGTGCCGCGCCTTCTCGGCCCCGATCCCGGAAATCCTCTTCTCGGCGCTCAACAGCTTCAGCGCTTTGGTGACACGGTCTTTGCCGGTGCTCGTACCAACCTCGCGGCCCCGCCGCCAAAAGCATCATTGAAACGAAAATTCAAGTTCGCAAAAACCAAATGGCCCTCCCCTAAGACACGACTGTCTTTCACACTGGGCAAGGGCGGCGTTGGCAAGACCACGGTCACCGCCGCGCTGGCCTTCCATGCAAGGTCGCTGAATAAGGATGTTCACGTCACCGTGTGTTCCACTGATCCTGCGCCCTCGCTCGATGACATTTTCCAAAAGCCCATCGGCGATCAGATGGTTTCCGTTCTTGGAGACCCCGGCCTTGGCGCCATGGAGATGGACGCGGTCTTTGAATTTCGCCGCTGGGCGGCCCGCATCAAGCAGCAGCTTTCAGCCGGGACCAGCATGCAATCCGGCGGCTTGCATGTTGATCTTACTTTTGAAAAAGAAGTCTTTGCCGCGCTCATGGACGTGGTCCCTCCCGGCGTGGATGAAGTCTTTGCCATCTTCCGCATTCTTGACCTGCTGGAAGCAAAGCACGGCAGCGTCTTTATCGATATGGCGCCCACGGGACATGCGCTGGAATTGTTGCGCATGCCGGACAGGATCCTGCTATGGTCGCGCCTTTTATTGAAAAGCCTGGCTGCGCACCGTACACTAGCTCTCGCCCAGGATGTTGCCGTGGAACTGGCGGGGTTAGGGCAGCGGGTGCGGAAATTGCTGGAACTGATGCGCGATCCAAAGCAGAGTCGCGCTTGGGCGGTGATGCTGCCGGAGCCTGTACCGGACCGGCAGACGCAACGCCTTCTCGCTGCTATCCAAGAGATTGGCGTTGCGGTGGACTCTGTATTCGTGAACCGGGTCTTGCTTGAATCTGGGCTGTCAGGGAACAAGACCGGCTGCAAGACTTGCCGTCGCGCACAAAACTGGCAGCTGGCGATATTGCAGACATTGCAACAGAAATACGGCAAGCATCGTTTGTATCTGGTAAGGGATTTTCCCGCGGAAATTGCGGGCGCGTCAAAGCTGAAGAAATTTACCGGCGAATTATGGCAAATTCAAACCGAAAAATAGCGGTCGGCGGCGCACTCTATCTGTATGGAATTTCTGAAGCGCCTGCTGCTTCGCGGAAGCCGGCTGCAAAGCTTGGAAAACTCGGCAGCGTCGGCATTGATGGCGTGCATCCCGTACAGCCCCTGCCGTGTGGCGATTTCCTCTGCTGGGTGTGTGAAGTGGACCAGGCGAGCTTTGCTGATGCCGTTGAGCGCAACATGGAAAACCTGGAATGGCTGGCTCTCCATGGCGTGCGCCATCAGCAGGTGGTTGGTGAAGTGGCTGAGCAGATCACGATTGTTCCTGCCCGCTTTGGAACCGTATTTTCCGGTGAACCCGCGTTGCTCAAGGACGTGCAGGGAAGAAAAGCCGCGCTCAAAAAGGTTTTTGCCCGCATCGCTGGTGGCGATGAATGGGGTGTCAAGGTATTTGCGGAGCGAAAAGTCTCCGCCGTCGCCGTGACAGAAGCGAAGACAGGCAAGGAATATTTACAGCAGAAAGCTGCGCGGCTAAAGAGCCGTCCTGAACGCAATGATCAGGAATTGCAGGAACTGGCGGCGGCGTTGGGCAAAATTGCCACGCACTCCGCGCCCAGCGGCAAGGTCAGTGGAGCGCAGCCCAACCTGCTGTGGCAAGCCACATTTCTGGTGCCTCGCGGCAAACGCAAGCAGTGGGACCAGGCGCTCAAGAATTTTGTAGAGAGGTGGGACGGTCAGCGGCGCATCGAAGTAAATGGACCATGGCCTCCGTATTCTTTTGTCTCTGATGCCGAATGATTTTGAAACCTTAGAAACGCTGGGCGGAGAAGATGAAGTCTCTCTTCTCGAAATCATGGACCATGTCCTGAACTCCGGCGTCGTGATTCATGGATCACTGGTGATCTCTCTTGCCGGCGTGGACCTCGTCTACCTCGGACTCAATGTCGTGCTTACGTCTGTAGAAACCGCGCTCAAGAATTTGCAAATAGAGGAGAAGCGGAGGCAGAAGTGAGCCGCATTCTGGTTTATTGCGGCTTTCACCACGCGCCGGGACTTGCTTTGCCGACAGCGGGCGTCAATGCTGCCGCGGTACAAGTGGTGGCTGCGGACGGCCTTAGTCTGCTTTGGTCAGAAGTGGAGTGGCCATTTGATCCGCAGCGCATGCAGAAGAGCGCGGTTGAGTTTCACGAGGTCGTGCAGCAGGTGTTTAAGCAGACCGCCGTAATCCCGTTTCGCCTGCTATCGGTGTTCGACGATCTGTCCGCGTTCACAGCCTTTGCCGCAGAGAACCGCGAGCGTTTCCTGCAAGACTTGGACCGGCTGAAAGACTTTGTGCAAATGGAGTGCGTCATCTATCCCGCGCCTTCACAAGCTGCAGTCGATCGCAGCTCCGGTAAAGCTTATCTGGAGCAGAAGGCTGTGGCCTTGCGGTCGTCAGAGGGATTCGCGCAAGCCATGCAGGACGCTTTGGCGCATTTGAGCCGCCAAGTCCGCGTACGGGAAGGCAAGAACGGGGCACGCATCTTTGTGCTGGTGGATCGAGGCCGCGAGAATGATTTTCGGCAGGCGGTGACCGCCGTGCCCATACCAACGCACCTGTCGCGACGTATGAGCGGCCCGTGGCCAGCCGCTGAGTTCCTGAGCGAGCAGGTAAAGATGCCGCAGATGGATGGGGTTTCGCGAGAGCAATGACAGACATCCGCAAAATCACTCCAGAAGAAATAGCCGCTGCGGTCTCTGAGATGAACCGCGAGCTCAAAGCCGTGGGTGAAGGCGCAATTGATAGGATTGACTGCTCGCCGGAAAATATCGAACAAGGCCTTGCGCGGCTTGTGCTCAGCTTAATTGAGCTGTTGCGGCGTCTGCTGGAACGGCAGGCTATCCGCCGCATGGAAGGTGGATCGTTAGGCGATACAAAGGTCGAGGAGATGGGGCAGGCGCTGATGCGTCTGGAAGCTAAAATCAATGAGATTGCCGGTGCTTTTGGGCTGAAGCCGGAAGACCTGAACCTGGAATTGGGCCCGCTGGGGAACCTACTTGATAAATAACCGGCGTGAAACGGGGCAAACATCGCAGGGCGATAGAATCCGGGGCAAAATCTTAGACAACCTATTTCGAGGTGCTCTGCATCTTACCCCCTACGCACTGGCCCTCCCCCCTTCCGGTTTTGTTTGTGAAGCCAGTGAAAAACTATCAAAGGTTGACAGTTTGTAGTGTGGCTGGTTAGGATGCGGTGACATGAGTCGCGTGGATTCTCCCAGTCCCCGGCGATCTCTTCTGTTTTTTCCTGAGATATTATGCAAAGAGTTCCTACGGTTTCCGGAACAGCAAACCTGCTGGATATCCTTGATCGAGTACTCGATAAAGGACTCGTGATTGCGGGTGACATTCGCGTTTCGCTTGCGAACGTGGAGTTGCTCACGATCCGGATTCGGTTGCTTGTTTGTTCTGTCGATAAAGCTGAGGCCATAGGTCTCAACTGGTGGAAGTACGACCCGAATCTCACGGCGCCTGTGCCGGAGAATGTAGTGCGGCGGACCCAGTTACCCGGCGCGCCACCGGCGTCCCAGACGCCTGGCCGGAAGAGGCCCGTTGTTCGCGCAAAACGAGTGAAGTGAGCCGATCGATTCTATTGAAGGAGGCCCTCGAATGGCCGTTGAAAGAGTTTCCGGCGGATCAAGTTTAATTGATGTTCTGGATCGAGTACTTGATAAAGGTATCGTCATTGATGCCTGGGTCCGCATTTCACTGGTCGGTATTGACTTGATCACGGTAGAAGCCCGCGTCGTCGTCGCGTCGATTGATACCTATCTCAAGTATGCTGACGCTGTGGGTCTCACGGGCCTGGTTTCCCGTCCGACGTTGGGTGAAGGCGCCGCTGAAGGCGAAGAAGGAGAACTGGGTGAGGTCAGGCCACGCACACCCCGGCGGCGGCGGTAAGGCCTGGACTTGGGGACACGCATGGCTACGGCCGAAATCCGGCTACAATCGGCACGTATGAACGGACGGCGTACGGTCCAGCCTCGCCGTCCTGCCGTCCTTCGTCTATTGCAGGCGGAGCGATCGGAAGAAATCTTTCCCTTGTTGCTGGAAGAGATCATTGCTCTGGGCAATCCTCGCGCGCTCGTTGTTGATGTGAATCTTGATAGTGGAGAAATCACGCCGGCGGCAGCGCTGAAATGGCCTCGCGCGCAGATGGAAAAGTTCACCAGCGCGCTCTGGATGCAGGACCATCCTCTTACCGGAGTCCTGCAGTCGGTGCAGCCTGAAGTGCTGGAAAAAAGCAACCTCCACAACCGCCCCATTTACGTTCATCCAATTCTTTATTCCAACCGCAATCTTTGCTGGGAAGCTGACCGAATCCGTACTTCAAGCTGCCTGGCAGTCCAGAACTCGCGCCGGGAAAAGCGTGTCCGGCTGGAAGACCAGGTTTGCTCCACCTGTGAAATGCGCGCCTATGCCGCGGTTGTGGTCGTGGAACTGCCCAAGAACCACGCCCCCCAGACGATTGTGGAATTGCGCGAG
>DASXKZ010000066.1:0-28807 GCA_036496525.1 Candidatus Angelobacter sp. | reverse complement strand
CGGTCAACATGGCTTTCCGCCGCAAAATGAACGATCGCCGCCGGCTTATGGAGTGCCAGCAAATCGCTCACCAGATTTGAATCATTGATATCTCCGCGCGCAAACACGTAACGATTGTCGTCACTCAGCTCAGCCAAGTTGGCGGGATTGCCAGCATACGTGAGCTTATCAAGGTTCACAATGCGCGAACCTTCTTGTTGCAGCCAATGCAATATGAAGTTGGAGCCGATGAAACCGGCCCCGCCCGTTACCAGAATGGATTCCTGTGATCTTGTCATTTGCCGCTACGGGAACAGCACTTTGGCCGCTGCCGCTCCAATCACGAAGGTGCTAATGATCTGGGTCCAGTCCTTAAAACCTCGCAGCACAGCGCCTTTGTCCAATTTTTCCGGCACCACAATCGTGTCGCCCGGCATCAATCGCGCCTCTTCAAAGCTGTTTAGGAACAGGGCGTTGTGTCCGTTGCCGCTCAAGGTGGTACCATCCGCGCGGATGATAAATGATCTGCCCTTATCGCCATTTTTCGTGGGGCCACCGGAAAGACGCATGTAATCGCTTACCGTCTTGCCCGGCTTAAAAATAAAGGAATTGCTGTTATAGACCGATCCAATCACGTTCACCGTGGCCGGCTTGAATGGCACTAACAACCTGTCACCATCTTCCAGCGTGAGGTCCGGCAGTTCCTTTAAATTGTCTGCCGTGGGTTTAAGTTCAAGCACAATCCGTCCAGTCGCTCTCATCTGGCGTAATTTGTCCAGCAGGCGGCGTTGGCTATCCACGGCTTGTCGCTCTGCCACCGCCTCGTCCCCAGTGAGTGATCTTTGTCCGCTGGCATTTCTCTCTATCGACTTTTCCAGCTCATTGATGTATTCATCCAGCCGTTTCTGCTGGTCTTCACGGGTAGACTCACGCGTGAATTCTGCGCCGTACAAATACGCTTCAGGCGTTAAGCCACCGACTCGTGAAATTAAATGACGCAGTGTTTCGCCCGACTGCGCCTGGTAAACGCCTGCGGTAAGAAATTCTCCTTCCAGCCGCACAAATTTTGTCTGCTGGCCTGCGGGCACCTGCATATCATTCTGGGAGAAAATTGTTATCACGTCTCCCGGCTGGAGAATTACATTTTGGCCTTCGTCGCCCGCAATGGCTTTGCCCAGGTTAAAAGGAACCAGATGCGTGCTGAGGTCCTGCGGGTCCATTCTTTGAATGACCGCGTATTCCCAGTTAATTTCAGCCGCGGAACGTTTCACCTCGTTCTTAAGCTGCTCTTCCATGATCCGCTGCGCTTCTGTCCTGCCAACCCGCGCAGCCAGGTCCTGATTGCGTGGCTGCTGCATACGCTGATCGGGTTGCGTATTCCGATTCTGACCGTTCGGCGTGGAAGGCGATGGAGATTGGTATAGATCTGGCGCCATGTTCTGGCTCGCTGGCTCGTTGGCTGGAGCATTTTTGTCCTGACTCTCAAGCTGACGTTGGAGGCCCTGCTCAATGTCGTCACGCGACTTGAAGGTAAGGCTTTCCAAATCAACCGCCAGTTTGTTTTGCCTCTTCCAGAACTCTTGTGTAACCAGGGCATCGCGGCTGGGAATCAAGTCCTTTACGCGCATGCCTTCCCGCCAGGGATAGCGTCCCGGCACCGCTACGTTGCCGCGCAACGTAATCGCATTGTCAAATTTTGGCGAGATGTGCAATACGCGAACGATATCGCCATCACGCAGCTCGGTCTTCAATCCAGCGCTGGAAAGATCCACCGCAGCAGTATGGCGGACCTGGCGATCATCAATGCGATCGATAAACGTCTTCTGGCCAGATGCCGTGGTGGTAAAACCGCCGGCATAGCCCAGGACTTCTCCCAGCGTTTCATGCTCTTTCAACTCGTAAATTCCCGGCATGTTGACGCTGCCGGCAATCGCGACCAGACGGCCCACAGGCGGCACCAGAATTACATCGCCGGAGAGCAATTGCACGTCCTTAGTCTTGTCGCCAAAAGCGATGAGGTCGTAAAGGTCGAAGCTGGTTACCTCTTTGCCTTCACGCCTGAGCAATATGCGCCGCATGGAGCCACGCTTGGATGGGCCTCCGGAAGCAAAGAGAGCATTCACCAGCGTGCTAAGCGAGCTGACAGTGTAAGAGCCTGGACGCCGCACCTGTCCAACCACAAATACCTGAACAGCGCGTAGCCGTCCCAGCGTCACATCAAGCTCAAAGTTCTTGAAGACGCGGCTGATTGCCGATTTGAGATATGTATTGAGCTGGTCATAGCGCACGCCCGCCACGCTGATGGGGCCTACTTTAGGCAGATAGATTGCGCCCGTGCGGTCCACTACGGCACGGTAATTGACGTCAATTTGCCCCCATGCGCGCAACACCAATTCGTCGCCCGGACCAATCAGATAATCAGGCGTTACCGGAATGCGGTCCACCGGCGCAAATGTGGACGGAACATTGCGAAACAGGCTCTGGCCAAAGATGTTGAGATGGTACCCCAAAGAGCTGCTGACAAAGTCCTGAAATTCGATATCAGGCTCGGGTGGGAGTGGAATAGATTCCGGAACTTTGGCCGATTCTCTCTGCAACTGTTCTTGCGCCGATTCCTCAATTCGATCCTCAAACTGCTGTTGTTGTGGCAGTGGCTGTACGCTGGGAATATTCGTGATATGGACGCCTGTCGAGCGACGGTCAAGACTGTCATTCGGCGTCGGCGCGGCTGCGGGGCGGTCGATCTGGGCGGAACTAACGCCAATAAAAACGCAAACGGATAAAAAGATTATGACCAATTGATAGCGCAAGATTGTCATCTTAAGAAGCAAGTCTCCGAAATACGACGCTCTCACGAACTAAGCCGGCCGGTGTGGATGCAACGCATCTTCCGGGTCAAGAATTGGACTCAACGATAGGCGTCAATGACCAGAACTATATCGCAAAAAGTCTTGCTTTGCCTAGCATTCGATTATGTGAAAGCATAGCCGGCCTTGAGGTAGTTGCAGTGAATACCTTACGCGCGCCGTCAGTCACTTTGAGGCAACTTGCCACTCCTTACAATCCATGAGGGTGTATGCATTAGCTTCCCCGCGCGACGGACGTTGCATAATTTGGCTTGGATTTCTCTTGCGCTGATAAAATAAACGCACGGGCCCGTAGCTCAGTTGGATAGAGCATCTGCCTTCTAAGCAGAGGGTCGCCCGTTCGAATCGGGCCGGGCCCGCCATTCCGCAAACGTGAAAATCTTTCCCTCGATTAGGCTCGTCCTACGAGCAATGCTGCAACTTTTTGCCGACTGATTCTCTTTTCGTAATTAGATTTGCACTAGAAAAAACTTATCTGGCGCCGATGAAACGATGGATCGATGATTCTCACTAAGTAGACAGAAAGCAGATAAAGCCGGATGAGCAATTTCGATTCGGCTTAAATCCATTGTGTTGGTCTGTTCAGCACCTTCACAGCGCCTTCAACGCGCTTGCAGGTATTACCCTCCTCCAATGCAACGGGCTCTTCCGTTCATCTCTTTGCCAGGCCGAGCTCGGGTTTCCCGGGAAATTCCACACTCAATGTGTGCCTTCGCCAGCTCCACGAAGGAATTCGGGTTAGGAGCGCACTAAAAAGGAGATGTTATGGTAGGTGCCTTTCGTAAATTTGTTTCGCTAACTTCGCTAACTCTCACAATGATCGCGAGCACGGCGTTCGCATCTGTCTTTACGACCGACAAAACGGGAACCGCCGTTAACCAGAATATTTTTAACACTTCAACTGACGTGTATATCAGCGGTGGGCCGCAAAACACGAATCACTCAGGTCTTGCTGACGGCACATACTTTTTCCAGGTGACCAATCCGAGCGGCAAGCAATTGCTTTCCACGGACAATGCCGTCTGCCGCCAACTTAAAGTCGCTGGCGGGGTCATCATCGGGGCCTCTTCGCCTTGTCCTCACGCGGTTGGAACTTTCAATCCCGCCAATGGCATGACTCCTGTCCAGTTAGCGCCATTTTCTACAAGCGACAATCCCGGGCTGGAGTTCAAGGTATGGCTGATCGCAGAAACCTCTTCCACATCCATCTCGACGACAGACCCCAAAGTGATCAACTTCTCAAAGAAAGACTCATCTACTGACAACTTCAAGGTCCAAGTTGCCGCCGTGCCTCCTTCCGGCTCGTGCCAACCCTCAAGTTCGCTTACTGTTCTGGTGAGCGGAACAAATGCTGTTGCTTATGTGCCAAAGGGAAATTGGAGTGTCACACCGATCACAGGCGTTTCGGCCGTCAACATTGAAGGCTCATCGGTGACCCCTACTTTAATTCCGACGGCCAATGTTGTGAACTCTTGTGCTTCAAACTCGCTATCTGGTCAAACAGTCTGCACCGCCAACAACACTGACGTTTATTTGCTTTCGGGGACCACGTTGACAAACACTTTTTCCAGCAGCGGTTCCGGCCTGCTGTTTTTCTCCGGCGGAGTTTGCACAAACTGCGGTGTTGCGATGGACGCAATCCATAATAAAGCGGTAATTGGCTTGAGTGTGGCCGGTTCACCCGGTTTCCAGGTTATCGATCTGGGAGCAACACCCGCTCTGGAGCCTGCTTTCAGCTCTCCTTCCGGCGCAATTTCAGAGGACCCCTTGATTGACCCGATTCGCAATCTCTTATTATCGGCAGGAGAAAACAACAACTACGAGATCACGAATATATCAACTTCAACCAGCCCTGCTTTTTTCGAGAATCCGATCACCGGAGTTACCGGTGAGTTCGATTCCTCCGGAGAAGACTGTACAACGGGTATTGCTCTTGCCCCGGCGGAGTTCAGTGCGCCCTCGCAGGTCTTTATCAGCGATCTAACACAGGCAGTCTTCACTCCCGGCACACCAGGCACATGGACGGCCCCATCACAGCTACAGAGCCTTTCCGAGTCTTTTCTGGCTGCGGGAGCCAGCGGCATTGCAGTAGCGCAAGGAACTCATACCGGGATAGTCAGTGGCGAGTTCGGAGGAGATGAGGTGACAGCAATCGCCCTTCCCATTTCTTCCGGGACCGGCACACCCGCAATCAGTGATTGGGTGAGCTGTAACATAGGAAACGGGTTCAGTAATGGATTTGATCCGCACACGGTTACTGCCTACCAGAGTCCCAGCAGCAACAATGCCATTGGCGTATTGGCAGATGCACTTGCAAACTCGCTCGCGATCATCGACCTCACCCAGATGCTCAATCCTGCCATCGTTCCACGCACGGCAGGAGGACATCACTGCGCCACGGGCCCGCTGCCTGCCAGCGTAGTTCACTTTGTTCCTGTTCCCTAACTCTGCAACAAGTGGCAGGAATTCCGTTTGAATTCCTGCCACACGAAATCAAAACTAAGATTGACTGAAAATAGCTGGGGTGAAAACTAGCGTGAACTGGTCGAAGAGGCGAGTTGTGCTTCTGATGCCACTCGCACCAGATCTGCGTCCACCATCATGGCGACAAGCTCTTCCAGACTTGTTTTGGGTTTCCACCCCAAAACCGCTTTGGCCTTTGCGGCATTTCCTACCAGAACATCCACCTCGGCTGGACGCTCGAATTTCTTGTCCGTCACCACATGCTTTTCATAGTCCAGACCAACATGCCTGAAGGCGAGTTGGCTGAACTCACGAACGCTCGTGCATCGTCCTGTGGCGACCACATAGTCATCGGCCTTCTCTTGTTGCAGCATCATCCACATGGCTTCAACGTAGTCGGCAGCGTAGCCCCAATCGCGCCTTGCTTCCAGGTTTCCCAGCCGCAGTTCGCTCTGCAAGCCGAGCTTGATCCGGGCTACGCCATCGCTAATTTTCCGGGTGACAAACTCTATTCCTCGCAAGGGAGATTCGTGGTTGAACAGAATACCGCTGCATGCAAATGTGTTAAAGCTTTCACGATAATTCACCGTCATCCAATGCGCGTAGAGCTTTGCCACCCCGTAAGGGCTTCGAGGATAAAAAGGTGTGCGCTCCGACTGGATGGGTTCCTGAATCTTGCCAAACATCTCACTGCTGGATGCCTGATAAAAACGAATCGCAGGATCAGTGAGCCGGATTGCTTCCAGCAAATTCACCGCTCCAATGCCTGTGGTCATCCCGGTTAAAACGGGCTGCATCCAGGAGGTCGCCACAAAGCTCTGCGCGCCCAGGTTATAAACTTCGTCGGCTGCGATGGCAGAGAGGAGCCGCGTTAGCGACGAAAGGTCGGTCAAGTCGCCTTCCATCAAATCCACATCATTCTCTATGCCCAGATGGCGCAGACGCCATTGCGTGTCAGACGATCGGCGGGCCAGAAGGCCATAAACCTTGTAACCTTTTTCCAAAAGGAGCTTCGAGAGATACGCGCCATCTTGCCCCGTCACTCCGGTGATCAAAGCTTTTTTGCTCATTCCAGCCTGTTCTCCCGCGATTCTGCGGGCTTTCCACGCAGTGCTCGATTTTACCTGATGGCGTTGCGCAATGAAGCGAGTGCGTCTACTTCGCTTTGGCCAATTCTTCCATCTGCTTCTCATCGATGACCTGCACGCCCAGATCGCGAGCCTTATCGAGCTTTGAGCCGGGGTCGTCGCCAGCGATTACATAATCTGTCTTTTTGCTGACGGCACTGGAAACTTTTCCTCCGGCATCTTCCACCAGCTTTTTCGCCGCCTCGCGGGAATAATTTGCCAGCGTGCCAGTGATCACAAAAGTTTTCCCTGCCAGCGTCGTGCCACGCTGCTTCTTTTCTCCCTTAAAGTTCAGATATTTGCCCAGGCGCTTTACCAGATCGCGATTGCGAGGCTCAGCAAAAAATTCCTGAATGCTGTTGGCGATCCGCGGACCTACCTCATCCACTTCCTGAAGCGATTCGACAGATGCATTCATCAGCGCATCCATCGAGCCGAAATGTTCTGAAAGAAACTTGGCCGTGCGCTCACCCACAAAACGGATCCCCAGGCCGTAAATCACGCGTTCCAGGGGCAGCTTGCGGGATTGTTCAATTTCACGCAGCAGGTTCGCCGCAGATTTTTCTCCGACGCGCTCAAGGCTGAGCAGCTTCTCCTGGTTCAATTCATAAATATCCGCCAGGTCTTTTACCAGCCCACGGCTGGAAAGCTGATTGACCATGGATTCGCCCATCCCCTCGATATTCATGACTGAGCGCGCCGCAAAATGCAGGATGCTTTCACGCAGCTTGGCAGGACACGCCGTGTTCACGCAGCGATGATCTGCTTCGCCCTCAACACGCACCACATGGCCGCCACACTCGGGGCATCGCTCAGGCATATGGAATATCTTGTGACCGCGCGGATGGTCTTTGTCAGAAATCACTTTCACGACTTTTGGAATCACGTCACCGCCGCGTTCGATCATCACCCAGTCGCCGATCTTTACCTCCAGCCGATCGATTTCATCCTGATTGTGAAGCGTGGCCCTTGTGACCGTAGTGCCGCCAATGAATACAGGCTTGAGCGCGGCCACAGGCGTTAGTTTGCCGGTGCGGCCTACCTGAACAAGAATGTCTTCAATCTGGGTAACGCCGCTGCGCGCCGCATATTTGTAAGCAATGGCCCAGCGCGGGGCCTTTCCGGTAAACCCGAGCCGTTGCTGCGTTCGCGTGGAGTTTACCTTGATGACCACTCCATCGATCTCGTACGGCAACTTGTCCCGCAGTTGCTCGCACTTGGCGATAAATTCCAGCGCCTGGTCAATATTGCGCGCCAGCCGGTGATTTGAGTTCACCTTAAATCCCAGCTCATTGAGGGCCTTGAGTGAGTCGTTATGGTGCTCGGGATAAAGTTTGCCGTCCACCAAAAGAAAGTAAGCATAAAAATCGAGCCGGCGTTGGGCCACAATGTTTGGCTCTAAAACGCGGATCGTCCCGGCTGCCGCGTTGCGCGGGTTGGCAAACTTGCTCAGCTCCTGGCGCTCGCGATCTTCATTCAGGCGTTCAAACGCCAGCAATGGAATTACCACCTCACCGCGAACTTCAAAATCAGGCGGCACACCAGCTTTTTTTAGAGCAGCCGTCGATACGGAAAGCGGCACAGACCGCATCGTCCTTACGTTTGAGGTCACGTCCTCGCCGATGGTCCCATCGCCGCGCGTAGCGCCTTTGAGCAAATGGCCACCCTGGTAAGTCAGCGCCAGCGACATTCCGTCCAGCTTGAGTTCGCACACATATTCCAGTTTTTCATTGCCGGCCAGTTCGTGAACGCGCCTGTCCCATTCCCGCAGCTCCTCTTCGTTGTAGGCGTTGTCCAGTGAGAGCATGGGCCGCGAGTGCTGCACTTTGGGAAAGCCTTCCAGCGGCTTGCCACCAACACGCTGGCTGGGCGAGTCCCTGGTGATCAACTCGGGATGCGCCGCCTCAAGCTTTTTCAGCTCCTGCATCAGACGATCAAATTCGGCGTCGGGAAGCTCAGGCGCGTCCATGACATAGTAAAGATGTTCGTGATGGCGGATCGTTTCGTGCAGCGCTTCGATCTGGTGCTTTACGCTTACCCGATCCTTGGCGGCAGTTGTCATGGGTTGATTATATTTCGAAGTGCGAATGGAGGTTCATGGCAGCGCAGTCCTGCAACGCCTACCGAGCGAGTGCTTCTCAGCGTACGCTTTCCAATCAGCGCTGTGCCACCGGCTGGGCAGGCACGGCGACTTGCGCATTCGCTGAACCAACGATTCCACTGTTGCCATCCCGTACGGCCAACCGAAGGAGGTACTGGCCGGGAGGCAGATCAATTTTCAGTTCACATGGGAAAAAACTGGATTTGATTTTGGCCAGGGCATCAGGCTTCAATGCAGCATTCACTTTTGTGCCTTCAGTTTTCACCGGCTTATCGAGATCCTTGGGCGCAAATGCCCGCACGGCGCAATTCACCTGGGCATGTTGCAGCCCGTCTGCTCCTGAGGTGAATTGAATCTCTGCAGGATCGATCTCATAGCGGAGAAGAACGGTCTTTGAATTGGCCGCTGGCGAGGAAGAGGAATCGGCCGCCGGAGGGTTCACTTCTGCTTTGAACTGAAGCGCGCTGGCCATTGGGGCTTCCAGATTCAGGGCCTGGCTGAACTCAATGTCCGTCTGTTCCGGATGCTTAGCCAAATATGCGGCACGGTCAATGGCGAAGTAACCCGTCCGATAGCGCAGGTTGATCCCATGGCGCCGCGTCTTCACTTCAATCCTGCGGAAACGGCCATCCCATTTTTTGTTTTGCGGGTAATAGCCCACCATGTAATAAGTGGAACCATCGTCAATCCCATCGCTCAGCGCGGTGTCGATGTCGTTACGGTTGTAGTACGCCTTCCCCCCGGTCTTGTCCGCCAAATCCAACATGGCAACGTGCGATTGAAAGAGTTCTTCAGATTGTTTTCCCTCCGCCTTCATGGCCAAACCGCCCAGGGAGCTTCCGCCTTGACCGGAAAGATTGCTGGCGACGTTATAGAGAGGACTGCCGATGAGACCGCGAGCATCGATGGGATAAACGGCCACTTGAGCGTCAGCAAGCAGGCTGCCGAGATATGCCAGTTGGTCCTCGTATCGGCGATTAGGATTGTTGCCCGTGTTCTTCTCTGGCACCTTGCCGGCGAATGAGTCCACAGGGTTGTGGGAATCGACCGTGGCAAAAATGTTCATAGGAATGGATTCAGACACCCAGATCAGATTCTTTCTTCCTTTGTATCTGGAAAGCATTCGGCCCAGCGAAGTGAGCGCAGCAAACGTGTACTGGATCCGCACATCATTCTGGTCGGAAGTGGTTTGTTCTGCAAAGTCCTTCATCTGCATCAACATCAAAGGATCTCCTTCTATCAGATCCTGGTGCGCGCCGGTGAGCGCTTGCGCGGCAAGCCCTTGCGGAGCAATAGAGACCTCTGACGTTCCGGCTGGGTTCTGCGTTAAAAGAGGGGCCTCACCCTTGAACTCCGCAATCACTCGCTTCAGTGCGGTAAGGTCCGTGGTGAAATCCTGCACAATGTGCAGCTTCCTGCCGAGAGTGAAAATTGCGACCGGCTGACCCTGCGGGAGTTTCTCAAGGAATTTCACCATTTCAGTCCGCACGTAAGCCTGATTCAGCAAGTTGCTGTTAAGCGAATCCAGAAGAATTACATTCAATGCAGTGTTTGGGGGATACTTGCGCGCGTTGCTGACCATGTTGGCGGGAAGGGCCGCCGCTTCCTGTGCGGCCGTTTCAACCGGCTGGAAGCCACGCTGAAAAATGAAACTACCTATCGGTTGCTCTTTGCCATCTTCAAGAATTCGCAAATCAGCTGCTTCCAGATCGGTAATGGCGTGGCCTTTCTTGTCATGCGCTACTACATCCACAATCACAAGCCGCGTGGTCACTTTGACTGAAGGGACGTTTTGGGCGACATCGGCGGCCTGGGCAGGCGTGGAATCGCTCGCTCCCGTTTGACCATACATAACGGCAGAGAACACGATGAAAGCGATGAGAATGGTGTTGGAAAAGAGACGCTTCGATGACTTCAGCACGATCCTGCCTTTCTGGCTCGGCAGGGCAAGATATACCCCATTGCCATGAGCCATGCAAGCTGCTTCTGCCATTTGTTCCTGATTATTTTGAAGAGGTGAAAATCGGAGGCTTTGGTAGTGAAGGCGCGCGCTTTCCGATCAGCGCTCTGCCACAGGCTGCGGAGGCACGGTGACCTGTGCATTCGCAGATCCCACGACTCCACTGCTGCCATCTCTTACGGCCAACCGCAGCAGATACCGCCCAGGAGGCAGATCAACTTTCAGCTCACATGGGAAAAAACTGGATTTGATTTTGGCCAGGGCATCCGGCTTCAATGCAGCATTCACTTTTGTGCCGTCGGTTTTCACCGGCTTATCGAGATCGTTGGGCGCAAATGCCCGCACGGCACAATCCACCTGGGCGTGTTGCAGGCCGTCTGCTCCTGAGGTGAATTGAATCTCTGAAGGATCGATCGCATAGCGCAGAAGGACCGTTCTGGAATCGGCGGGGGGAGGGTTCACTTCTGCTTTGAACTGAAGCGCGCCGGCGATTGGGGCTTCCAGACTCAGCGCCTGGCTGAACTCAATGTCCGTCTGTTCCGGATATTGGGCCAGATATGCGGCCCGGTCAATGGCAAAATAACCTGTACGATAGCGGAGATTGATTCCATTGCGGCGCGTCTTTACTTCAATCTTGCGGAAGCGGCCATCCCAATTTTTGTTTTGCGGGTAATAGCCCACCATGTAATAAGTGGAACCATCGTCAATCCCATCGCTCAGCGCATTATTGATGTCATTGCGGTTGTAATAAGCCTTGCCGCCGGTCTTGTCCGCCAGGTCCAGCATGGCAACGTGCGATTGAAAGAGTTCTTCTGATTGTTTTCCTTCCGCTTTCATGGCCAAGCCGCCCAAGGCGCTCCCGCCTTGCCCGGAGATGTTGCTGGCTACGTTATAAAGAGGGCTGCCGATGAGCCCACGAGCATCAATGGGATATACAGCGACCTGCGCGTCAGCCAGCAGACTACCCAGATATGCCAGCCTGTCTCCGTAGCCGCGATTCGTTTTATATCCGGTATTCTGTCCCTGAATTTTGCCGTCACTGCCAGCATTCGGGTTCACACGGGTAATGGTGTTGAAATCAGAAAAAATATTCATGGGAATGGATTCAGACACCCAGATCAGATTCTTTCTTCCTTTGTATTTGGAAAGCGTTCTTCCCAGGGAAGTCAGCGCAGCAAAGGTGTACTGGATCCGAATATCGTTCTGGTCAGAAGTGGTTTGTTCCGCAAAGTCTTTGATCTGAGCCAGCATCTGCGGGGCCTTCTCCGCCAGCGTTTGTTCCGCAATTCCCGTCGGAGCCATAGGCACTTCAGAGGTCCCGGTTGGATTTTGCGTTAAAAGAGGGCCCTCTCCTTTGAACTCCGCAATCACTCGCTTGAGAGCGGTAAGGTCTGTAGTGAAATCCTGCACCATGTGCAGCTTCCTGCCGAGAGTGAAAATTGCCACCGGCTGGCCCTGTGGGAGTCTTTGCAGGAATTTCACCATTTCAGTCCGCACATATGCTTGATTGAGCAAATTGCTGTTTAAGGAATCCAGCAGAATCACATTCAATGCGGTGTTTGGGGGATACTTGCGCGCGTTGCTGACCATGTTGGCAGGGAGAGACGCAGGTTCCTGCGCGGCGTTTTCAGCAGACTGGCCGCCACGCTGAAAAACGAAACTTCTGATCGGCTGCTCTTTGCCATCCTCCAGAATTCGCAAATCCGTAGCTTCCAGATCGGTAATAGCGTGGCCTTTTTTGTCATGCGCTACTACATCCACAATCACAAGCCGTGTGGTCACTTTGACTGAAGGGACGTTTTGACCGGAATCGGCGGCCTGGGCAGGCGTGGAATCGCTCGCTCTCGTTTGGCCATACAGGGTCGACGAGAACATGATAAAAGCGATAAGGACGGCCTTGGAAAGGAGATGCTGCGATGACTTCATCACGGTCCGGCCCTTTCTGGCTTGGCATGGCAAGATATACCCCATCGCCATGGGCCATGCAAGCTGCTTCTGCCATCGGTTTCCGATTATTTTAAAAAGTTAAAAAACGGAAGCTTTGGAAGTGATGAAGGTTGTCGCCAATTCATCGCTGACTCGATGAACCGTCTGCCTAAAGGCGCGATTCGTTAGCGAAGCGCTAGACGCTGATACTGCTAGCGAATCATTTTTCAAACTGATCCACTACCGACGCGCAGATGCACCTGTGCCCTTCTCTGGGTGGACCGCGAAGGGCCAGAGAGAGGACGCAGATTAGGTTATCGGAATCCAGCGATGCCGCACGTAAAGGCAGCGGGAAACGCTAGTCGCGTTCAGAACGGGAGTCGCGATCTTTGCGGATCTTTTTCTTTGCCCGTTTGCGCGCCAGGGCTTGTTTTACGCGCTTCTTTTCACCCGGCTTTAGATAATACGAGTGGCGCTTTACTTCCTTGATGATGTCTTCTGTCTGGACTTTACGTTTAAACCGGCGCAACGCGTTTTCCAGCGGTTCGCCTTCCTGTAATCGGACTTCTGCCAAGCTGTTCCTCCGGAGCCAAAGTTAAGTGGGTGCTTAATTGGGACTCTTTAAAATTGTGCTCTTAAGAGGATACATCAGGCGGGGCTAAAATGCCGATTTTGAGGCCGCGAAATATTGGGCGGTGGACCTGAGTGTACCGAGGGTTCCGGCATCGGGTAAACCGGAAATGAAAAGCCGAAGCCCGAAATCTTTTCACCGCAAAGGACGCAGCGGTCGCAAAGGAGAAAGACCAAGGATCGTCTTGATCGCGCGGAATCACCGTGATCGGAAACAAAACCCTTACAGGTACAGAAGAAGAAAATGACCGGTTCCTTCCCAGATGATTCATAGTAAACTCAGCAGACACGCTGGTTCGTGGGCGCTGGCATTCATTACATTCATTCGTATTCATAGCAAGACCCGGCCTTATTCGCTCGAAATTACGGCTTTAGGAGATCATGAATGCTTAAGCAAACACGTCGCCCCGCGTGGATGTTTCTTTGTGTAGCAACCCTGGTGCTTTTCAGCGCCCTTTCCGCCCTGGCGCAGGCAGCACCCGCTGATCCTGCCGACGGCACAAATGCAGCAGCGCCCCAACAGTCGGCAGCCGGAAATTCTGTTCAGGCACTCCCTGTGGCGCCTGCGCGTCCCCGGTTGCACATTGTTCCAGTGCTCGATCCCAACAATCCCAACGCGGCCGGTATAGCTCCGGCGGCCCCGGCTGGCGCGCACCTGAGCTACTTTGGCGGACCGGTGATTTCGAACGTCCACGTGGTGCAGGTGCTGTACGGAAGCGGCTCTTACAACGCACAAGTTGCCGGAACCACCAGCCCTACCATGGGCCAGTTCTATGGCGACCTTACCGGCGCCAACAGCGGATACACTTCCCTGCTGACCCAATACAACACGCCGGCTTCAGGCGGCACGAATCAGACGATCGGGAACGGCACGTTTGATGGACTGTTTCAGATTGTTCCCTCTGCCGGGAACAACGGTTCCACCATCAGCGATACGCAGATCCAGTCTGAACTGCTGGCCCAGATCACCGCAGGACACCTGCCGGCGCCGGTCCTAGATGCCGCGGGCAACGTGAACACTCTTTACATGATCTTTTTCCCGCCGGGAAAAACCATTACGCAAGGCGGATCATCAAGCTGCGTGGCTGGCGGGTTCTGCGCCTATCACGGCACCACATCGACCCTGCTTAATGGGAAGAATGTTTTATACGGCGTAATGCCGGATATGCAGAGCGGCCTTTGCTCCACCGGCGGATGCGGCAATGGCGGAGTGTTCGGCAATTACACGTCAGTCACCAGCCACGAATTGACAGAAGCAATTACAGACGCGGACGTAGGCATTGCAACCACCTTTGCGCCTCCGCTGGCCTGGTATGACATGGTCAACGGTGAAATTGGCGACATCTGCAATGGGCAGCAAGGTTCCTACGTCGCCAACGGCACCACATACACCATCCAGCTGGAATTTTCGAATGCTGCGAATAATTGCGTGCTGCCGCCGGCCGGAGCACCCACGCCAGATTTCTCGATAACGGCAACACCGGCATCGCAGACGGTTACCGCGGGCGCAGGCACTTCATACACCGCGACCGTAGCAGCGTCCGGCGGATTTACAGGCGTTGTATCTTTCAGCGTGAGCGGCTTGCCGAGTGGCGCCAGCGCCAGCTTTAACCCGACTTCAGTGACCGGCTCGGGATCTTCAACCCTTTCCGTGAGCACCAGCACTACAACTCCGGCCGGCACTTACACGCTGACCGTCACGGGAACCAGCGGCACCCTGAGCCACTCCACCACAGTCAGGCTGGTGGTAAATCCAGTGGGCGGCGTGCCAGACTTTACCATCTCCGTTTCGCCCGCCAGTCTCAACGTGAGCCGTGGAAATACCGGGAATTACACCGTGACGATCGGCGCGATAAATGGATTCACCGGCACGGTAAGCCTGAGTGTTAGTGGATTGCCCTCGCGCGTGACTGCAAGCTTTAGCCCCGCGTCAGTAACGGGATCGGGAACTTCGACTCTCTCGGTGCAGCCGGCCCGTAATGCAAGCAAAGGCGCTGTGACCATTACCATCACTGGCATTGGTGCCACTGTGAGTCACTCGACAAGCGCCACGCTGAACATCCAGTGACGCTAACCAGGCTGTAAGAAAACTCATCCGGCTCGAAAGAAATTCGGGCCGGATTTTTCTATTATGTGCAGGCGGGCGGGGCGATTCCGGCTTAAGACCTCTGCTGCAGATTTACGCTGATGATGCTGATAGAAAAAGTTCAGCCACGAAGCAACACGACCCATGCGAATCATATTGATTTTTTGATTCGTGTATTTCGCGAAATTCGCGGCAAACAAAAAAAGGCGCACTCTATTTCAAGAGTGCGCCTGCTGTTTAGGGAGAGAATTAGTCGCCGTTCTGGTCAGTCCCGGGTTCGGCTGCGTGCATCACGCGGAACGAGCTGCCGCCGTTGGACCAGAGCAACACCATGGCGTCTTTACCGGCAGGAACGTTGCCCAGTTCGCGCTTTACGTCTTCAGCGCTCTGTACCGGCTTGCGGTTGACTTCAAGGATCACGTCGCCGCGGCTGATGCCAGCGTTATCCGCCGGGCTTCCGGGCTGTACGTTGGCGACCACCACGCCTTTGACGTCAGAAGGCAGTTGCAGCTGGTCGCGCAAATCGGCATTCATATTTTCCAGCGATACGCCCCAACGCGCTTTGCCATGCGATCCGCCCGAGTTGGACGCGGTCTCATCGGATTTCTTGTTGATGCTCTCCAGCGTTACCGGAAGGTTCAGGCTCTTGCCGTCGCGCATTACAGTGAGATTTACTTTATTTCCCGGACGCTGTGCACTGATAGCTGCCTGCAACTGACCGGAGTTCTCCATCTTCTTGCCGTTAAGTTCAGTGATCACGTCACCGACTTTGATACCAGCTTTCGCGGCAGGAGAATCAGATTCAACCTGGCTGATCAATGCGCCGCTCGCGTTATCCAGATGGAAGAAAGTAGCATTCTCGGGCGTCACATCGTTAATGCCCACGCCGATTCGTGCATGCTCAATCTTGCCGTCTTTTAGTAGTGTGTCAACCACGGGCCGCGCAATCTGCGTGGGAATGGCAAAGCCCATGCCTGCGAAGCTGCCCGAAGGAGAAATCAGGAACGTGTTGATGCCAATCACTTCACCATGCGCATTCACCAGCGGTCCGCCGGAATTGCCTGGATTGATGGCCGCATCGGTCTGGATGAATTCGCCGGGCTTGCGCGCATCATCACTATAAGGGTTAGGACGGTTCAACGCGCTCACGATGCCGCGAGTCACAGTGAATCGGAAGTTAAACGGATTGCCGAAAGCCAGAACAGTCTGTCCGGGCTTAAGCACGGTTGAGTCGCCCCAAGGCAAGCTCGGAAAGCCGTTGCCGTTCACTTTGATCACCGCCAGGTCCGTCATGGGATCGGCGCCGATCAACTTTGCCGGCAGAACGCGACGGTCATTTAGCGTAACGCGAATATCGGTTGCGCCGTCAATTACGTGATTGTTCGTCACGATATATCCGTCAGGCGAAATAAAGATTCCGCTGCCCAGCCCGTGCTCCACACGCGGTCCCTGGCGTCCTTGCGGCATCTGCTGTCCAAAGCCAAACGGTCCAAAGAACCGCTGGATTTCGTCCTGGTCGCGATCAGAAAGCTGCTGTTGCTTTGCGCGCGAAGTCACGGTTACGTTCACCACTGCGGGCGTCACGTGGGCCGCAAGCGTCTCCATGGCGTGGTCAAGCGCGGAAATCGCGCTCACGCTGTTGTCGTCAAGGGCCGCAGCCGCGGACGCTACACTTGCTGCGTTCGCAGGCGCGGGCTTAAGAAATTCATATCCTCCAAAGCCGGCTGTCAGAGCTAACATCAACACTGCTGCCAGCGTTTTGCCTTTTAGGAGAGTCTTCCATTGCTGTATTGGCGTTTTCATTTGTTACTTTTCTCCGTATTAAATTTGATTGCCGAATAATTTCTTACAACTAGTTATTTAGTTTTAAAAAGCCGAAGTTCAACTTGCCGCCTCTGGCGTTGCTGAAAAATTCCCTAGATCTTTTGGGGCTTTTGCACGACCTTGGATCTGGGCTGTAAGCTCACTTGCCACATATGCACTTGCCAGCTCTGCTGTTCGCCGGACGGAGTGCGTTGCGTGACTACAAAAAACATCTCTTCTCGTACCGTTACGTACTGCTCCGGCGCGGGTGATTGATTTTTAGCCATCACCAGCGTTTGTGCGCCCTTGCGACGGTTGGCCGGATGCGCATGAACACGATTGTTTCTAGACGCGACCGTCGCCTTCACTTTTCCAGGTGCGATCTCTTCACTACTAGTCTTTAAACTTGCCGGTACCATCTGGACTTCCGGTACCTGAGCGCTTATATTGCTGGCCAATGACGGATTGATGTGAACTTTGCCTTGACTAGCCGTCTGAGCTGTCGCTGCTGATGCGCCATCGCCAAACCCAATCAGTTCCGGAGTGAATGACGCTGGCACCGCGCATAGCAGGGCAACAACCATCACTGCAGGCACTGCCGGCTTCCACAGTTGCGTGGCCTGCGGACGTTCAGGATCCAAAATTCTGGTAACGCGTGCAGTCAATTGCCGAACACGGCCTACAGCGGCTTGCGCCAGCGCAATCTGCTTCCGCAGGAAACTTCTTTCCGCTACATGGGCCAGGCATTCCGCATAGCCGTGCGGCGTACCGGAATGCACCAGAACAGCATCATCGCAAGCCATTTCGCGGTCGAGTGAAAGCCTGCGCTCAATCCACCACACGCTGGGGAGAAAGAACAGCAGTGCTTTCAATATTTTTTGTGCCAAATTTGTCCAATCATCGCGGCGGCGCAGGTGCGCCAGTTCATGCAGCAGGATATATTTCAGTTCTTCCGCTGGAGTGCTCTCCACCATCCATGCCGGAAGGATCACTGCGGGATTGCTGAAACCAATCGCCGTTGGCACTTCCAGCCGATCTGAAACCAGCACTGAAACTGGACGCGACTTCTGTGCTTCTTCAACAATCGCACCTATCTCTGCAGGCAGCGATTCCATCTCCACCGGCATCGCATCCGCGCGCAACCTCCGCAGTTGAAATGTCGCCAGCACTACACGCGCCAAGCCCATAAAAGCTATGACTGCCCAGGCAATAAATGCGTACCATGCAATTGAAGTCGAAACCGTGAAGACCGCCGGAGAGCCGCCGGGGGCAACAGCTCTGCTCTCCAGATAAACACTTAACAGCGGCAACATTGCCGTCGCCAGTAAGGTTGAGAACCAGATGGCAAAGTTAGTCCGTGAATCTCTTTTAGGAAAGATCCGCAAAAGAAGCCAAACGGCAGCAGCAAGCAGCGTCCCGCCGACCACGCTGAACAACAAGCGTTGTGAAACTATTGTAGCCACGCCGTGGAAATCAACCATCATGATTTCCCCCTGTGCTCTTGCAGCAGTTGGCCCAAACGCTTGAGTTCCTCCGCGTTGATGCTTTTGTCTTCAAGAATGTTGAGTACCAGTAATTCGTGGGAATCTTGAAAGAAGCGCCCAACAAGGTTCTTGATTTCGAACCGCGTTGCTTCCTGCTTCCCTACCAGTGGCGCATAGACGTGGGCTCGCCCTTCTTTCACGTGCTGCACATAGCCTTTTTTCTCCAAGATCCGTATCGTGGTGAGCACTGAGTTGTACGCCAGTGGCATCTTCGCAGGCAATGCCTCCAGAACCTGGTGCACCGTCGCTGGCCCAACCTGCCAAAGCACCTCCATAAGCCGCAGTTCAGCTTCCGTTAAAGTAGGCGATTTCTTTGGCGGCACGGACCTTTTGCTCCTTTTACTTCCCTGAGAGATTTCCCTGTTATTTATATAGACGCGCCCAAAGGAAAATAGTAACTAATTATTTAGTTATTTTGGAAGAAAAAGATTGTTAAGACTTGTAGATCACTGATTTTATTAGGCTTATCGCCCGAACCGGTCGCCTGTTCTCTCAAAGCGTCCGCGATGCTCTTCTACCAGCTTGCGGAGCTGCACCTGGAGTGCGCTCACGGTTTCAAAGAGCGCCTGAATGCCGTTCGTCTGCCAGGTCACGCCTTCATGATCGATATCGGTAGAGAGGTCTTTCAGCATTTGGTTGGAGCGACGCAGGCGCTCCGCAGCCACAAAAGATAAGACATTGGCGGGATCTTTTTTTGATTCGACCGCGCTGAGCAATTCACTCACTGTCCACGCCGTAAGGCGAGCATTGTCCAGCACGTGCCGAAATTCCTGCAGATGCGGCAGTTCTGGAGATGCTCCAGCTTTCAAAGCCAGGTCTATCTCTCTTAATTCGCTCGAGATTTCCTTCAAGCGACTGGAAAATGCACCCGGAAGGGTATCCGCCATTTTCTACACCTCATTGCTCGATAAGTTATCTCAACTAAATCCCCAGAGCGCATTAAAAAACGCTTAGAAGGGTCTCAGGATGGTTACTAATGTTACGTCCGAATCTGAAGGCGATGAAACGCTCGGCTCTGGTGAGTGCAAATGTGGAAGCGTGCTTCTATTTATAGATAAATATTTGCAGTTTCAGCGATGCGCAGTGCGATGGGATCGAACCAGAAAGTCTTCTCGCTGGACCAAAATTATCCCGCCAGATACCTCTCCGGCGATTGCTCAAATTTCTGTTTGCAACCGGCGCAGCAGAAATAAAACATCTTTCCCTGGAATTCCAATTTATGTTTCGCTTTGCTTTTTTCTACGGTCATGCCGCAGATGGGGTCTTTCGCCTCGTTTGAAATCACATTCAGCGTAAGGGTGGGTGCAGGCTTGGCGGGAATCTTCGCTAGGCTGGCGCGCATCTGCACAATCTCCGCCAGGATGCTCACAGCAATCTCCTCAGGAGACGTCGCCCCGAGATCCAAGCCGGCAGGCGCCTTCACCCGGCTGATTTTTTCCGCGTTCACGCCTCGCGTGTTCAGAAAATCCAATATCTTGCCGGCCTTCGTTTTGCTCGCAACAAATGCCACGTACACCGCATCGCTGTTGATTGCTTGTTCCAGCGCTTCTTCATCGCCTTCACCCTGTGTTGATACAACAACAAACGTCTGCTTATGGATCTTTCCATCCGGCAGCTTGAAATCAGCAGCCGCAACGTTCTCAACTCCGGCAATGCCGTCTTTAGGACTCTCTGATGAAACCACGGAAACACCGTATCCAATCGTGCTTCCCAATCGCGCCAGAATTTGCGCCACGGGCGACCGGCCCAGGATCATGATCTGAGGCTTGGGCTTTACCGGTTCAAGATAGATGTCCAACGCTCCTCCGCTGTGGCACGTCATTGTGTAGTCGACAATTCCCTCTTCCGGATTGCTGTCGGAAGGGCTGATCCGCACCAGTCTGGGATGTCCGTCAGCCTGCGCTTTCAATGCCTCTTTTATTACCACCGGCTGCGCGCAACCGCCGCCAATCCATCCTGTCATTCTGCCGTCCGCGTGAATAATCGCCTTGTCTCCCGGCTTGCCTGAAGTGGGTGGCAAAGCGCGCACCACCGTCGCGGTGACGAATGATTCGCCATGAGCGATCAACTCTGCCGTTTCTTTGAGAAACTGATCAAACATCATCGTGCTGTCTCTATTAATCCCTGGTGTGTATGTTGCAGGCAAAAATGTCTATCTCTGTCATCCTGAGCGCAGCGCCGCCACGCCTTTTCCCAACCGAGACCCTCGAGCGCGAAGTCGAAGAATCCCGAGGATATTTTCCCCACCATGCAGCGTCAGGGAATTCTCACGACACCCTGTTTTCCTTCCTGGTGCGTATAAATTCCATCCAAACATCCCGCCTTCCAATCCCGAGCTTTGCAATGCAGCCCTGACATAAATGGATACGCACATAAAACTGTTTCCGAGACACCACACCGGCTGGCCTACCTTGAGCGGCTCAAGTGCGTCTCAAGGTTCAGCAAGCTCTCCAGATTATGCGCTGGGGCAAATACATCAATGTAAGGTAGTGCCGTGCTCATACCGCGCGTGATGGGTTGATAATCAACCATCCCCAGTAGCGGATTCAACCAGATCAGCTTGCGCACGCGCCTCTTAATTGCGTCTAGTTCCTCAGCAAGCACCGCCGGATCGCCTGTCTCCCAGCCATCGCTCAGGACCATGAATACTGTGTCGCGTGAAAAGAGCCGTCTTCCGTGCACTCTTGCCAAGGTCCCCAGGGACTCGCCAATCTTTGTTCCGCCCGACCATCCTGCGGCATGCCCCGCCAATGATTCCAGAGCATCTTTGAGTTGCCGTGCGCGCAACGTTGAAGTAATCTCCGTGAGCTGTGTGCTGAAGAGAAAAGTATCCACGCGCTTGAAATATTTTTGCAGCGCGTAAGCAAACCGCACAAAGAAAATGCTGTAAGCATTCATGGAACCGCTCACGTCCAGCGCAATCACCAGCTTCAAAGGCTGCAACTTTCGCTTGCGGAAGCTGAGATCAATGGGATCGCCACCACGGCCAATGCTTCGCCGAATCGTCCGGCGCAGGTCGACTCTGCCCCGCACTGCCAGCGTCCTTATACGGCGCGACAGGCGCAGGCTCATCTGCTGCAACAGCCGCAACGAAATCTTTTTCAACTCAGCAAGATCTGTCTGCTTCACTTCTGAGAAATCGGCTTTCTTCAGGCGCTCATGCACCGTCGCACCCATCACCGCGCTGCCTTCTTCTATTTCAGCCATCGCTGCGCTGCTGTGAGTCATCGAAGCCAGTTCAGCATTCTTCTGCTGTGAGTCCTGCTCGTGCACATTCTTACTACGCATGTCGCGTTCCAGAATCTCTCGCGTCACCGATCTGCTCCAGAACACTTCAAAGATTTCGTCAAAGATGTCCCAGTCAGCTTTCGTGGAACAAAGCACAGCACGCAGAGCAAATTTCAAATTCTGCCGGTCGGCGATTCCGATCACGCTAGCGGCGCGGACTGCCTCCAGACTCTCTTTCACTCCCGCCGCGATTCCGCTCGCCCGCGCAAATCGGCAGAACTCTACAATCGTCTGATCCAGGCCCGTCGTTTGTAACATGGCCATGGTTCAGCCAACTTCCGTCAGCATTTTTTCTATCCCTGCTGCCTTAATCCTGGCCGTGTCTTCCATGGACTTGGAAAGACATCCCAGCGTATCTTCCACCGATTCGCGACCGACATGGCTCTTGCCCAATGACGCTAGTGCCTGCGCCCAATCCAGCGTCTCCGCCACCCCGGGAGCTTTCGCCAGGTTCAGCCGTCGCACGGCCTGTACAAAGGCAACAATCTGCCTTTCAAACTGCGTGCCAATTCCCGGCAGCCGTGCCGCCACAATCTTCATCTCTTTTTCCAGGCTGGGATACTCAATCCAGTGGTACAGGCAGCGGCGCTTGAGCGCGTCACCCAGTTCGCGGCTTCGGTTCGACGTAAGAATCACCAGCGGCGTATGCTTGGCCTTCACCGTTCCCAGCTCAGGAATACTGATCTGATAATCGGAGAGCAGTTCCAGCAGAAAAGCTTCAAACGCTTCATCGGCGCGGTCCACTTCATCCACTAATAAGACCGGCGAAAATTCTTTTTCCTGGATCGCCTGCAGCAGCGGTCGCTCCATTAGAAAATCCAGGCTAAAGATATGCTTCTCTTTTTCCTCGACGGAAAGACTCGTCCGCTCTTCGATCTTTATCGCCAGCAACTGCTTCTGATAGTTCCACTCATAGACGGCGGAGTTAACGTCGAGCCCTTCATAACACTGCAAACGAATCAGCCGCGTCTCCAGCATTGCCGCAAGCATTTTTGCAACCTCGGTCTTGCCCAGGCCCGCATGGCCTTCCAGCAACAGCGGCTTGGCCAGATTCATCGCCAGATAGATGGAAGTTGCCAGCGCCGGATCAGTGATATAGCCAAGCTGCTCAAAGCGGCGAGCCAGTTCCTGCGGATCGCTAATGGCCTTGCCTGGATGGAGTGTAAGAGAGGGCATTACTTGGCGCCGGGCTTGTCGGAAGCTTTCGCAGGATCGGCCTTGGTTTCTTCGTTTCCTGAATGCCGGGTAACAGCAGCCTTCAAAGCGGAGAAAGCCACGCCCACGGCGCTGATCGGCTTTGCGGCGGCAGTGGTGGCTTCCGTGCCCGCTGCGTCTGGAGACTGTAATTGCTTTTTGAAATTGTTCACAAACTGCTCAAACATAACGTTTGAAACTTCCGTGATCACGCGTCCGCCCATCTGGGCCAGAATTCCAACTACATTGAGCTCAGAAATATTGATGACCTCAGTCCCGCCATCCATGGCGCGCAGCTTGCCAGTCATCTTCATCGATGCGCTGCCTTTGCCGCGCACGTCCTGGCCTTTGCCCAGGATTTCAATCTCGTGCGCAGCGTCATCCTTGCGCACGATCTGAACTTCGCCCTTGTAATCGGTAACGCTGGGGCCCACTTTGACCTTGATTGCGCCTTTGTAAGTTCGTTCGTCAACTTGCTCTGTTATCTGCGCTCCGGGCACACACACGCCCACTTTTTTCGGATCGCTCAAAAACGCCCAGACCTTTTCCAACGGCTCGTCCACCTGGAACGTCTTTTCGATCTTTATTGCCATGTTTAGCCCGTAATTCCCTTCTCCTTCAGAATGTTCCAAACCTTCCACGGCGTAATCGGCATATCAATGTGCTTCACGCCCAGATGTGAGAGCGCGTCCACCACCGCATTCACAAACGCCGCCGGAGAGCCCACGTTCGGTGATTCTCCCACGCCTTTCGCGCCGAAAGGATGGTGCGGTGACGGCGTGCAGGTCAGCCCGGTCTCCCAATGCGGCGTCTCCACAGCAGTCGGGATCAGGTAATCCATGAAGCTACCGCCGGAAACGTTTCCGTTCTCGTCATAGTCGATCAGCTGCATGAATGCGATAGCCAATCCTTCTGTCAGACCGCCGTGAATCTGGCCCTCCACGATCATTGGATTGATCACGTTCCCGCAATCGTCCACGGCGATGAACCGCCGCACCTTGATCTCGCCCGTTCCCTTGTCAATGTCCACCACGCAAATATAAGTTCCGAACGGGAAGGTAAGGTTCGGCGGATCGTAGTAATTCACCGCCTCCAACCCCGCTTCCAATCCCGGCGGAATATTGGTGTATGCGGCAAAAGCAATTTCCTGGATCGTCTTGGCTTTGCTCGGCGCACCCTTCACAAAGAATTTTCCCGGCTCCCATTCCAGGTCCTCTTCACTGGCTTCAAGCAGGAAGGCTGCGATCTTCTTGGCTTTCTCGCGGATCTTTCTGGCTGCCATAGCCGTGGCTGCGCCCGAAGTCGGCGTGCTGCGGCTGGCGTATGTGCCCAGACCGTAAGGAGCGGTGTCGGTATCGCCTTCTTCAACGATCACGTCTTTCGCAGGAATGCCAAGTTCCTGCGCCACGATCTGAGCGTATGTCGTCTCGTGCCCCTGTCCCTGGCTCTTGGTTCCCATTCGGCAAATCGCTTTGCCCGTGGGATGAATACGGATCTCGGCGCTATCAAACATCTTGATGCCGGCAATGTCGAAGGTATGCGCAGGGCCGGCGCCAACAGCCTCCGTGAAGCTGGAAATACCGATCCCCATCAACTCGCCCTTCTTGCGCTTTTGTTCCTGCTCTTTGCGGATGTCTTTATAGCCAACCATCCCCAGCGCTTTATCTAGCGCTCCTTCATAGTTGCCGCTGTCATAAGTCCAGCCCAGCGGCGTTTTGTAAGGAAACTGTGCGGGCTGAATAAAGTTCTTGCGGCGCAGCTCTGCCGGGTCCATTTTGAGATCAAGCGCCAGCACGTCCACCGCGCGCTCGATCAGGTACGCAGCTTCCGTGATCCGGAATGAACAGCGGTAAGCGATTCCGCCCGGCGCTTTGTTTGTATACACGCCGTCCACTTCGCAGAAAGCTGCGGGATAGTCATACGAACCGGTACAGACGCTGAAGAGGCCTGCAGGAAATTTTGTGGGCTGCGCAGCAGCGTTGAAGGCTCCGTGGTCGGCAAGCGTTTTCACCCGCATAGCTTTAATCTTGCCGGATTTGTCTGCCGCCAGTTCTGCCGTCATATGGTAGTCGCGGGCAAAGCCGGTCGATTGCAGATTTTCCGAGCGTGTCTCAATCCACTTAACCGGAACGCCCAGCGTGAGTGAAGCCACGACCGCGCAAACGTAGCCGGGGTAGATCGGTACTTTGTTGCCAAAGCCGCCGCCAATGTCCGGCGAGACAACGCGAATATTCTGTTCCGGGATTCCGCCGACCAGTGCAAATAAAGTACGGTGCGCATGCGGCGCCTGCGACGTCAGATAAACCGTCAGCCTCTCTGTAGCCTTGTTGTAATCGGCCACGCAGCCGCACGTCTCCAGCGGCGCAGGATGGCAGCGCTGAAATACTGCATGCACTTTCGCACTCACCGCTGAGTCAGTAAAGGCTTTGTCCGTCGCCTGCTTGTCGCCCACTTCCCAGTGGAAAATATGGTTGCTCTTCTCCTCGCGATCATCGCGCAGAATGGGAGCATCCTTGTCCATCGATTTGTGAGGATCCACCAGCACCGGCAGCTCTTCATATTCCACTTCAACCAGTTCCGCGGCATCGGCTGCCGTGTAGCGGTCTTCAGCCACCACAAACGCTACTTCCTGTGCCTGAAATAAAACTTTGCCCGTGGCCAGCACCATCTGCTTGTCGAAGAACAAGGTCGGCATCCATGCCAGGTTCGCTTTAGCCAGGTCTTCACCAGTAATAATCGCCAGCACGCCCGGGAGTTTTTTCGCCGCTTCAGTATTGATGCTCTTCAGCCGGGCATGCGCGTACGGGCTGCGGACCATGTGGCCGTAAACCATATGGGGCAGGTTCACATCGTCAACATAATTACCCTTGCCCTGGATGAAGCGTGAATCCTCTTTGCGCTTCATCGGATGCCCCATGCCGCTGATTTCTGCGCTTGTCTTCTGCATCACTTACCTCCCTGCGCCATCTTCTTGGAGGCGAACTGTACGGCCTTGACTATGTTTTGATATCCCGTGCAACGGCAAAGATTGCCGGAAATTCCCCAACGTATCTCGGCTTCCGTGGGGTTCGGGTTCTTCTTCAACAGCGCATAAGAGGAGATCAGCATTCCTGGCGTGCAGAAACCGCATTGCAGTCCATGCTCTTCCTTAAAGCCTTCCTGCAGAGGATGGAGAGCGCCATTGCTGGGCAACCCCTCGACGGTCATGATCTCCGCGCCATCTGCCTGGACGGCAAACATGGTGCACGACTTCACCGTTTTCCCATTCAGCAGCACAGTGCATGCTCCGCAGTTGCTGGTATCGCAGCCGACGTGCGTCCCAGTGAGCCCTAGTTGCTCACGGATGAAATGCACCAGCAGCAGCCTGGGCTCGGCCGCAACCTCGCGCTCCTTGCCGTTGATCTTTAGCTTGATCAGTTCTTTCTTCGCCATCCGAATCTCCTTCGTCCGCCTGCTGCTACTTGCCGGCCCGCTCAGCGGCGCGTGCCAGAGCACGCTTCGTGAGTTCTTTGATGAGACCCTTTTTGTATTCTGCAGGCCCGCGCAGATCGGCACTCGGCTGCGCTGCATCGGCCGCTGCCTGCGCCGCCGCGCCGATCGTGACTGCATCCAGCTTCTTGCCGCGAAGTGAATCTTCAGCGCTTTTCGCCCGAATCGGCGTCCCGCCTACGTTGGTCAGCCCGATACCAGGCTGCTGTACTGCGCCTGAGCCATCCAGCGTAAGCTGCACGGCAACTGCTGCCGTGGCAAAATCACCGACTTTCCGTTCCAGCTTGAAGTAAGCGCCACCGCTCTTTGCCGGTGGAATAGGAATACGAATTTCAGTAAGGATTTCGCCATGTTCCAGCGCGGTGGTAAACAGCGAGACAAAGAAATCATCGATCGCAATCACCCGCTCGCCTTTGGCCCCTGTGGCGACAATCTGTGCGCCGAGCGCCAGCATGGTAGCTGGATGATCATTTGCGGGATCGCCGTGAGCAAGGTTTCCGCCCACCGTCGCAAGATTGCGAACCTGTGGGTCGGCAATCACTGTCGCGGTATCGAGCAAAATAGGATACTTCGTCCGCACCAGCTCAGATGCTTCCAACTCCGCTTCCCGCGTAAGGCCCCCGATCTTCAGAAAGCCGCCCTCCTCCTTAATATAAGAAAGACCGGCAATCCTATTGATATCGATCAAGTGGCTTGGCCGCGCCAGGCGCAGCTTCATCATGGGGATAAGGCTTTGGCCGCCACTCAAAATCTTGGCGTCGTCTCCGTGTTGTTGTAGCAGGCCCACGGCTTCAGGAAGTGTCTTGGGCCGGAGATATTCGAAAGCTGGCGGTATCATGGGCCACCTCTTTCAACATCAAACTATTGCTCCGGAGAACAGCATACAGAGGCTATTCGGGGAGGCGTCCCTTATATCACAGGGCCCAACGCGCGCGAAAGTCTCACCGCTCGAGTTGCGGCAATCGGAAAATGCGCGCAATTGAACTCGCAAGACGCTAGAGACTATGATACGCGTTAGGCAACACCTCATGGACCTCTATTCCAGATCGGCTGAACTCGCGGCCCAGCGCAAGCCTTTTGCGATTGCAACTGTTGTACGCGTGGAAGGGTCATCGTCCGCGCGGCGAGGATCCAAAGCTCTTATTGATGCCCAGGGCAATATCCTGACGGGCTGGGTAGGCGGAGGCTGCGCGGAAAGCGCTGTCCGCAGTGAGGCGCTGCGCTGCATGCGCACTGAGAAACCCGAGCTGATTACGCTGGATATGCAGGATGAGATCCTGGGCGTGGGCATGCCCTGCGGAGGAATGATGGATGTATACATCGAGCCGGTCCTGCCGCAACCGGAGCTTATCATCGCGGGTCACGGGCGCATTGCAGAAACGATGGCACAGCTCGGGCAACTAATGAACTTCGCCGTTACCGTTCATGATCCCTCTGCCACGAAAGAAAATTTTCCTGAAGCGCAGCGCATCATCAACAAAGATTTTGCGCTCGGAGAGATTTCTTTTGGCCCCGCAACGTATGTCGTGATCGCCACGCTCCACAAGAATGATCACTTCTGGCTACAGCGCGCGCTGGAAGGTGAAGCCGCTTACGTAGCGCTGATCGCCAGCGCTCATCGCTCACGCCTGGTTCTGGATTATCTGCTGGCGGAAGGCCTTTCGGCAGAAAAAGTTGAGCGCGTCTGGGCGCCTGCAGGGCTTGATCTTGGCGCTGCCGGACCGGAAGAAATTGCTTTGAGCATCATGAGTCAGATCGTGGCCTTGCGACGCGGTGGCAGCGCGGCATCACTCAAAGAGAAGGGTTCGCCTGGAACCGGCGCCACGACTGAGAAATCTGCGGCCGCCGATAAAGTCATTCGTCAATGCGATGTCGGCAAAGCCGAGTAAATATCATCGTACCAATAAGAGCTTCTTAACGGACATTTTCTACCGCATCAGAATGTAACCGCATCCAGCTTCCAGATCTGCCTGAGGTTCCAGCGGGTGCAGGATTAACGTCTTGCCGCCATCCTTCAAAAGATAGCTCCAGTTCGATGGCGGCTTTTTAGGCCACGTGGGCGTCAACTTGATCTTTGCAGATTTCAGATCATGCTCATAGCTGCCGGTCAGCATGGTTCGCGCCGCAATGCTGTGTTCCCTCCCTACCCAGAACTCCCGGCTGGCATGAAAGCTCCAGTCATAGCCGCGAAGACTAAGCGGGCTTGCCGTTGCGGCTTTGATCTCCTGCGATTCTCCACAAGCTACACGCGTATCCACATGCCATTGCCCAATCAACGGATTCTCTTCCGGATGAAAGACATACACTTTCCCCGACAACTTCTTTCGCCCCTTCTCTACATCGGCAAGAA
>DASXKZ010000065.1:0-3307 GCA_036496525.1 Candidatus Angelobacter sp. | reverse complement strand
TATGCACTGACTGCCATTACGCCTATGAAGCCGTGGAAAACGATCTTTCTACGAATCTTCATTTGGTGCTTAAGTCATTTCAAGGCGCTGAATAACGATTTAATCCACTTGTCTTTTATTCATTTTGCCCGTTGGGTCATCATCACAAAGCATCAATTCCCCTACCTGGGCGGTAGCCAGGAACGTGAGCAATTGGAACATGACTACGTGCTGTTCTTCAGCAATTTCAACGGTACCTGGAACCAATACATCGACGCGTTTTCGAGCGTCTTAGCCATTGGACTGAACCTCTTCTGGCACTGGAGTGATAAGTATCCCGGCGCAGTGCCCATCACGCCCTTTAAAAACTACATTCAACGTGTTCAATTTGAGACAGATCATTACTACAGCGCCTACCCGCACGCCGCCACCAACGATGTGAAGGCGGCCCACCGCGTGCAAGCCGCAGTGGATGCGTTCGCCCAAGCAAGCAGCGGGCTCACCGCTGAGCAGTTTTCCAAAGCTTATTTGCAATTCGTACTGAAAGTGCAATGCGATTTGGGGAGCACCGGCGTGGCACCCGTGGGCGTGTAGGCAAAAGGAGAGAGAGCTGATGGCAAGCAAAAGCGGTAGTGTCTACGGTCTTACTATTCTTTCGCCGATTATTGACGATCCTCATGCGTCTATTTCACACGACCTGCAGCTTCGCATGTATTTGGGCGCCCTCAAACGCGATGAGCGCAGCCCGTTTGCCAAAGTGACGGGTACCCATGTAGCGCGCCTCGCCGTGATGAACGACGTAGTGTTCGTTGGCAGTCCGTCGAAAGAGGAACACCTCAAATCGCAATACCTGGTATTTGAATCGAACTTCGATGGCGATCTTGATCCTTACCTCCAGACGATGGCTACTCAGATCCCCGAACACGTAGAGGCCGTCTGGAGTCACTGCGTTGGCTATCCGGGAACGAAAAACGTGGAAGCGTTCCAGGCTTACATGAAGAAGTGCGAACTCGACAGCACGTTTTACTTCGCGGATGTGAACGATAAAACGGTAGACCAAGCCCTGCGGGCCCTGCAGACGCAAGCGGCGGTTGCGGCCTTCATTGAACGCAATCAAGGTAAGCCCGCGGCAGAGATACAGCAGGCATTTGCAGCGTTGCTCGACTCCTTGAAAAACGTTCCGGCTCCTGTGCCTGGCAGCGGTTTGACGGGTCTGCAGGCATATCAGACGCCAATTATTGGGGGAACAATCCATCATGAGTAGGTTGAACGAAACCGATTTGCAAGGATTTGTGTTGCGTGGCTACAATCTGCCGAGCGGGCGTTACGTCTTTCTGGAAGTACTGAACGCGGAAGGGGCGAAACAATTTGTAGATCAGCTCTTACCGTTTATCACTACCGGCGAACGCTGGGACGACGGCAAGCCGCAAGCGACGATCAACATAGCCTTTACGCATAAGGCGCTGACGCTGATGGAACTGCCAGATGCCTCGCTGTTGAGCTTCCCGGTGGAGTTTTTGCAAGGTATGAAGGCACGCGGGTCTGTGCTGGGCGACACCGGCCGCAACGCGCCCGAAAACTGGGACGAGATCTGGCGCGAAGAGCGCGTCCATGTTTGGCTGGCGATTAATGCACAATCTCCGGAGGCTTTGGACAGTGCCGCGGATCAGATTCAGCAACTCATTAGCGCCACCGGCGGCGTACGCATTGTGGGACAGCAAGACGCGATCGCGATTAAGAAAGACGGCAAGTTCTGCACCCAAGAGCATTTCGGTTATACGGATGGCTTCGGCAATCCGGATTATCTCGGATTCGAGCGAAAGTCACAGCCGGGGCAGGGCAAGCTCATGAAGGATGGCTCATGGCAGCCTCTTGCAACTGGCGAACTGCTGCTGGGCTATGCCGACGAAGGGGGCGAGCTGCCGCCGGCGCCACTCCCTCATTTGTTGGCGAACAACGGAACGTTTATGGTCTACCGGAAGTTGCATCAGAATGTGGGCGCGTTTAGGCGATATTTAGACGAAAAAGGGAGCGCTTATCCCGGCGGCAAAGAGAAATTAGCTTCCAAATTTGTGGGACGCTGGCGCGATGGTACGCCGACCATGCTGTCGCCCGACAAAGAAGACCAAGCGCTCGTGCAGGATGGCAACCGCAGCACCAACTTTACATACGGCAATGACCCCACGGGTTCACGCTGTCCGCTGGGAGCCCATTTGCGGCGCGTGAACCCTCGCGACGCATTTGGTTTTCAAACCGGACTCGTCAACCGGCGGCGCATTACACGGCGCGGTATGACCTATGGCACGTACGTGCCCGAAGGCCAGCCGGTGGATGACAAGGAAGACCGCGGGGTGGCCTTTATGGCGCTGAACGCGAGCTTCGCGCGGCAATTTGAATTTATTCAACAGCAATGGATTGAATACGGTAACGACTCACACCAGGGAAACGACAGAGATCTTTTGCTAGGGAACCATAGCGCCAGTCCGAACGGAAGTAAGTTTGTTGTGCAGGGTTCGGAAGACCCGAAGAATCCGCCGTTCATTTGCGGCGGTCTGACAAACTTTGTTGAACTGCGCGGCGGCGATTATTTTTTCATCCCCAGCATGACCGCGCTCAAGATGCTCTCCACAGGAACGGTCGATCCGCGTTAACACAAGTTGGATCCAAGGAATCTCATGTCACTCATAGAAGATCTAAAAAACCAGTTGCAGCGTGTCCAGGCCGATGGCGCCGCCGCCCTGCATGCGGCCGAAATGAATATCAGTGCATTTGTGGACCACATAAAGCAACACACGCTGCAATACCCGGAACCGGTGTTTGCGGTGCTTCGGCAGGTAAAGCCGATTATGATTTTCAAAAATACCGCCATTGTGACGCGCTTTGCCGACGTACAGGAAGTGCTGTCCCGCGATGATGTCTTCCATGTCACCTACGGCGAAAAAATGCGTGTCATTACAGGTGGCAATGACTTTTTTCTGGGCATGCAGAATTCGGCTGCCTATGAACGCGACGTGGCGAACATGCGATCCGTGATGCGACGCGATGATGTTCCAAAGCACATAGTGCCCTTCGTAGCCAAAACGGCGGAGGAGTGTGTGGCCGCCGCTGCGGACGGGAAGTTGGACGTAGCGACGCATTTGGGACGAGCCGTTCCCGCTAAGTGGGTATCAAGTTATTTCGGCTGCGCGCCGCCGTCTGAGCAGGATCTGGTGGATTGGGGAACGACGATCTTTCAATTCTTGTTCACCGATCTGAAAAACGACCCAGCCGTTGGCGCTGCTGCTCGCGCAGCTGCTAAGAAGGCATGCGACTGGCTCGATGAATCCAT
>DASXKZ010000064.1:0-7350 GCA_036496525.1 Candidatus Angelobacter sp. | reverse complement strand
TGTTGCTTCCTGCGGAAATGCGGGATTCGGAACTCCCGGAGCGCCTTGCAGCACTACATCTATGGCAATGTAGGCAGGACTGTTACCAGGAGAAGTATAAATTCCTACATTAGCGATGATGGTATGCGCAGAGATGATGCGCGTTCCATTCACATCCATCAGCGTTCCCGCGTATGTAACGTAGTCACCCACTTCAAAGGGAGCGAAGACCGAGGAATCTGTTGGCTGACTGAAACCGGAAACTGAAGAGCCGTATGGATCCATGGTGAATTTCATCAGCGGATTGCCCGATCCATCACGCGGGCGGTTTTTTTGCGGGCAAAGAGGATCGTTGCCTGTGGCCGGGTCTTGCCGTGGAATGCACATGGGAAATGCTGTTTGCGCTCGGACCGTCGGATTGTCTTCATCGATGGAGAAACGCACATCGGGAGATTTGCCGATGCTGAAGCGGCCAAGTGGGTCATTGATCTGGATTTTGTTGCCGTTCACCACCATGATGCCATTGGCATAATCCAATGACTCAATGAATCCCTGACTCGAGTTCAGGGATTGCTGAGAAATGAAGATGAGTCCGGCAATGTAAGTCCCATTCACAATGTTTCCCTGGATATGCACTTCGAATGTCCCGGGCAGCCGCGCAGTGTCCGCCATGGCCAGGCCACTCTCGCTGCCTGGAGCCAGCGAGTTGTATTCAAAAACTTCTTCCCACGTCAGTGTTCTTGCCGGCATTTGAAGAATCGTGTTCTGCGGAACACGGACCACATGCCCGTTGAGCTGAATCCAGCCGCCCGCCGATTTGCACCCTGCAGGCATCGGCGGATTCGTCGCGGAGGGATTGCTGTTAGGCGCACAGATCGCATCGGATGACGCGAACTGTATGAAACCGGTCATGTCAAAGGGCGCTACCCCTCCCTGAGAGGCAGGCACCTTCGCCGGCTGCGGCGGTATGTCTGGTGTTTGCGCTGATGCAGCAATTGCAATCAACAAGAGCAACGCGGCTGTTGTTGCAGGTAATCCGGAAGTGCCAAGTCGTTTCATTTTCAATTGTTCGTACCGTCCCATCGTTAATATTTGCGAGTTTTGGTTGTTCCTGAGGCGTGCTGAGTGGAACTATGAATCCACTCAGTGCGGCTGAAGGTTTTGTAAGAATGTGGGCAGCGGTGTTCCGCCAGTCGCTCCGGAGGCAGGGATATCCAGCAACTGGTCGGTTGCTCGCCCAGGATTTTTGGGATCGTTTTGCACCGGATATCCGGTGATCAGATCCGGCGGGTGCCCGTTCGGCACAAACAATTCTGGGTGATCAAAAGGAGCCGACTGGTTCACGGCTCGTGGATCCGTGAGCGCATTGCGCAGGAAGTCCACGAGATCCGTCTTCTCCTGCATGGTGAGGCCGAGAGGAACAATGTTGGGATCGATCAGAGGGATCTGGTCGAAGCCATCCGGAAAATCGCCGCCGCGGTTGTAGAACTCCACCACCTGCTCAAGCGTTAACTGTCCGCCGTTGTGGAAGTAGGGAGCAGTGAGAGCTACGTCGCGCAGCATAGGCGTTTTGAGAAAGCCCTTCTGTGCAACGTCGTCATAGCAGCTCAAAGGCGACGCGGTGAGCCCTTCTCCCGGGCGGCCTTGGACCATTACGGAGTAGCTTGGATCATTGCAAACGCGCTCACGCTCGAGTTCGGCCTGCGAAAGCGGCTGTCCGACAACACCGTCAACATCAGCCAGACCTATGTCCTCGACTCCGGGCCGTACGCCGATGTTGTAGAACCCGTTGTCATAGACGCGCACATTGAAATCGCCCATGACCATGCGCTCAAGCGGCATGGTGGAAACATTGGCGACTGAAGCGTTCGACAGTTCTGGTCCACCGTGACACGAAATGCAGCGGCCTTTTGTCTGGAATGTGAGAAGACCGCGAAGCTGTCCCTGCGTGAGCGGAATGGTACCGACCGAGTAACTGATGTTGATGGGATAAGCAGTGGGCGGAGGCACGTCGAACTGGATTGAGAGCGTTCCTGTTGAATAATTGATCGTTCCGCTGGTGATACCCACGCCGCTCACCTGTCCGGAGCCATCATCGAACCCGAATACTTCCTGGTCGCTCGCGTCCAGCGTTGGGTTGAGTTCCACAACCGAAATGGTCATGGGATCAACGCCGACTGGCAGCTGAATGGTGTAGAAATTCTTCAGGCTGTCACCCTGCAGCGCGTATGTTTGCTGCTGACTGAGGTATTGATCCAGAGGCGTCTGGTTTGCAACCAGCGTGCTTTCATAAAGCTGGATGGCAATTCCCCAGAACAGAGAGAAGTTGTATTCCATCTGCGAGTATGGCTTCTTCGCCACATCAGATGGACAGTTCTGGTTTAAGTCAGGATCAACAATGGTTTCCGTGCCGCTGTCAGAAACGCAGATCTGCAGACGCGATTGCCACCATTTCGGCTGGAACGCGGTTTTGATCAGTGTCTCGTAGCCGGTATCAAGTCCCAGGCCGGTGTTGCTGCTGTCCTTGCCGAGTTTGCTGTCAGAGATCTTTACCTTTTGGTTCGAGAGCGGAAGGGGTACATTGCCCGACAAAGGATCCACTGTCAGCATCTTCCGCCCTATGTCGCGGAAATTTCGGTTTGCAGCCGACATTTCAAACGACGCTCCCGGCGGTCCAAGGGCTTGCGAACAGAGGGAAGAGTTCTGGAGCCGTACCAGTGTGGACGTAAGGGGCGTAGATATGGCGGTGGCCGAGAAGAAGTGTGAGGTTGTATCGCGTTCCCCAAACGGGTTGGCGCCGTTACAGGTGTTCTGGGCGCGGCCATCCCAGAAACTCCGATAGTTGAAAATGGCATTGACAACGCTGGGCGTGTTACGCGGCTCCACCTGCCGGGTATCGATTTTCTTGGTAGGGTCTGTGGGATCTGGGTAGAAAAATATCTGGTCAGAAGTCACCGTGGTGTTTTCAGTTCCATTGAACAAGCGGACGCTGTCAAACGCTTGGGAAAACTGTCCTTGCGATCCCACGATGTCATTCACGTCAGAAATGGGATTGTTTCGGGTGTCGACGTTGCCTTGCTTGTGCAGAGGGAAATCGCCATCATGGTATCCGCCGAATCCGGCGCTCGCAGTTCCTGGATTCAATTTGTAATTGGGATAAATCGCGCCATTCAGGTGCACGCCCAACTGGAAAGCGGTGTCGCCTGCTCTGATTCCGGGGCTCACCTCGTTCACTGTGCGGCTGTCAGCGCCGGCATTGAAATGGCATGAGGCGCAAGCCGTCATGCCATCGCTGCCGGCCTGCATGTCCCAGAAAAGTGATTTGCCCAATTCAATGGCGGCGTTTCTATCCGCGACATAGTCACTCAATCCCGGAACATCAGGGATGGGAACCGTGCTTAGAGCCGCGAGAGGCCGAATGGGAACTACTTTCGAAGGTGTTGCGGTGCTTTGGGCCCGCACATGACCGTAATAACCGAGTGCGAAAATCGTAGTAATGGCTAACACTGCGATTCGCAGCGCCCGATAATACTTGTGTGAAGACATTCTCATCCTTCTGCTCCGTTGCTGCTTCACAGGAACAATCGCGGCATACATGCCGGCGATTATGAAAGCGGCGCGCGCCGTTTTTTTTGCAGAGCGCCGCTTTCATACGGAAGTCCTGTGAGCCAGATCGTTGAAACTCTTAATTTTGCGTGTCAAAAAGACGCGCGATGGGGCCATTCTGTGGAAGGAATCGCCTATCGATTCCTGTTGGCAACCTGCCGGCGCAAACCATCGGTACTCCGCCGCAAACCTTCGGTACTTTGATCTTGCGATTGTGTCTCCCGATGGGCACCGCTTTCTTCCTGCAGGAATTTGAGAATCGCCATGACGTCTCCGTCGGCGAGCCTGAGGTTAGGCATGCGTACCTGCTTGTATTGCTTGAATAGAGCCAGAGCAGTAGGGTCCTTTTCGGCAATTACTTTGTCAGGCTCCTGAATAAAGCGCTTCAGCCAGCTCTGGTTTCGTGCGGTTGTCACACCGAGAAGATCCGGGCCAATCTTATCGCCATGGCCAACGGTGTGGCAGGCAGCGCAATGGCTGGCGAAGACATACTGGCCGGGATTCAGCTTGACGGGCTTAAGATCAGCGGAAGTTGTCTGCTTCTGGGTGGCGGAGTATTTCCAGTTGTTCAACCAGTCGCCAATTAATGTGGCAAGGAAGCGCGGGTTATCAGTGGCTCCATTTCGCATCCATTGCCCGGTGGGTTCGCTGCCGATCAAGACACTGGGGCTGTGTCCATCACGATCATTCGGATCAGGCTCGGTGTAGAGTCCGATTTTCTTGCTCAGCTGGTCAATATCCTCTTTTTTTCCCGTCAAGAACAGCCAGCCCGGGCCGGCGTGATACTTTTCCGCATACTCTTTGAGTACCGCGGGAGTATCATGCTCCGGATCAATGGTGATGGAATAGAAAAAAATCTGCTTGTCCACAGCATCGCCAAGCAATTTTTGCACCTGCGCCAGCCTGGCGGTCTCCAGTGGGCATGAATCCACGCAGTGGGTATAAATAAGGTCGATGACTACGATCTTTCCGCGAACAAGATCATCGTAGAACCTCACCTTCTTGCCATTCTGAGTGATCAGTTCTGTATTGGGGAAGTAACCGGCTCCCCAATGGGCGTTGTCGAACGCCTTTGCCGCAGGCGAGCGAAAGATAAAAATCAGGGCCGCAAAAGACAAGAGGACGGCCAAGGAAAGCCCCATACGGAATTTCAGTTGAAACATGAATTGCTCCTGATTCAGGAAAATCGCGAGCCGCCCTGCCCTGGTTTGGGTCAGGGCGGTTCGCTTTCATTCGGCGCCAAGCGTGTTAGTACGCTGTTGGCAGCACCTCATCGGGGGTTTGGAAGGTCACGCCGGTCGGATGCGGGACGGGCGTGGGCAGGGGACGCAAGAAAGGCGCTCCACTGTCATCCAATTCCCATCGCAGCAACATGGCGTTGTCCTCGTGCACGGTGTTGTGGCAGTGCTCCATGAACATGCCGCCCCAATCACGGAACTGCATGGTGAGCGTTACGCTGCCATTGGGACGCAGCCGATAGACGTCTTTGCGTCCCAGTTCCCAGTCGGGAACCGTCACCGCGGCACCGAACACGGTTCGCGAGAGGATCTGGCCTTCTTCAAAGTGGATGTGAATCGGGTGATCCCATCCACCACCGCCGTTGACCAAGTGCCACACTTCTCGTGTGCCGAATTTAGGCGCGGCAGAGAGCCGGCCGAAGTCTGCATTGAGCATTTTGCCGTTGTCGGTCGCAATGCCCCATGGTCCGGTCTGGCCACCCGCGCCAGTAATAAAGGAGGTAATTGGATCGCTTTGATTCTGCGATGCTCCACTACCGAACACGAACGTGCGCTCGCGCGCAATCGGGATGTTCGACAGGTCAGGGTTCGGGATCATCGTGGCAGGCACCTGGCTTTGGTCAGGCGTTGCCGGATCGCGAACGATCCGAAACTCCATGAATTTGCCGACACATGGATCAGGAGACTTTCCGCCCAGCGCGTCAGCGAGCGTGCGGTCTTTCGCGGGCTTCTTGCCATCCTGATGCTCGCAAAGGTTCACAAGCCAGACCTTGCTCCCGACGCTGTAGCGCGAGAAATCGATCACGATGTCATAGCGCTCGGCAATACCTTGCTCGTCGAGCGAGGTGAGCTGCACAGGGTGGGGCAACAGGTTCCCGTCATTCGCGATCTGGGTGAAGGTTGAACCGTCACTCAGGCAGATCTTGAAGAAACGGGAAACGCTGGCGTTCAGGATACGGAAACGATACTTGCGCCGCTCCACTTCGAAATACGGTTTGTAGGTCAAATTGACGGTCATGGCATCGCCCAGGAAGCCATCAAACTGGAAGATGTCCATGAACAGTTGCCCATTGATGTCCCAAGCTTTGTCGGCAAGCATGAGATTGACGTCATAGTCCAGATTGCCCCAGCCTTTGCCGTTTGAAGAGCCGCTGGGCAGCCGCAGATTCACGCCGTCATTGACCGTTTCATCTCCGCGATCGAGGCCACTGTAAATATTGAACATGGCCGCGTTGCCTTTGTAGACGTTCTGCGATGTGAAGCTGAACATGTGATCGTGGAACCAGTGCGTTGACATGGTTTCATGCCAGTCTCCCGGAACCTTATTCAGTCCACCGTTATCGGCGGGACTGCTTGCCATGGGATCGGTAGCATCAGTATTCACGCTGAAGATGCCGGCAAGAACGATGGGCCAGTGGTAATCGTAAAACTGGCCCGGGAAGAAATACGCTCCCGTAAAACCGTCATTCTCCGCTCCGTGGTGTCCGTTGTGCTCGTGGGTGGAAATCGTGTTCCGGCCAAAGCCATTGTTTTGTGTCACATCAAACGGCAGGCCGTTGTGATGACGGAACAGGATGGGCTCACCGTAACGGCCCTGGACGAGCTTGGGAGGAATTGTTCCGTTAAATGTCCAAACCGAGTTTGCATCTTGCGTAGGCAGCCCGGGATGAAATTTCAGGGGTATGTTGGCGGTGGGATCAATGCCGGAATTAAGGTTGGAAGGGACTCCCGGGTTGTAAACCGTATTTGCAGTTGCGCCTAATTGCGTCATCTCAGCTGCAACCTGCGGCGGAAACTTGCCGAACTGCTGATGTGCCCAGATCGCTCCCGGAGGACGCCCTTCAATGGGACCCGTCAAGCCAGTCTGGCCGCCAACGAGTGCGGGATTCAGCGGCTGTTGGGTTTGATTGGCTTCTGCAGTCGGCGTGGGGGTCAGCGAACTTAGCGAGTTACGTGAAATCACGTCGAAACGTGGCATGGGCGTGGTGAATGCCTGCACGCCAAAGAGAGGACTAGCCGGCATTCCTGTAGGAATGTTGCTGGTTGTTCCGCCGGAACTTCCGCCGCTGGAACCGCCGCTGGCATGCGCCACAAACGGGCTCAAACCACTGATCGGCGCGATCACGCCAGCCGTGGTAAACAAGCCCCACTTCACCAAGTCTCGGCGCGAGACCTTGCCTTGTGAATATGCTTTCATGATCTCAGCCCGGTTTTTGCGCGCCTTCTCTGCCGCTCGCACGCGGGCTTTCGATGCATTCTTTGGAAGATAGAAGATACTCATTGACTGCGCTCCTGTAGACTGCCGCAATCAGATTGAAGCTGAAGATGCGGCAAAGTTGAGAGCGAGCCGGCAACCGGATTCCGTCGTCCGGGTTTCAGCTCATTCGCACTTGGGTCTAGTTAACTGGACAGTAAATATCAGTGGTGGTCCGGAAGCTGTCTAGTTATCACGTGTGGATGCGATATATTGCTTGGCGAGGCTCTTACTGTTGCGTTGATTTCGCCGTATAGAGAAGAAGACTCTGCG
>DASXKZ010000063.1:0-5282 GCA_036496525.1 Candidatus Angelobacter sp. | reverse complement strand
ATCGATCAGGGCGTCCGCGACGGTGCGGCTCTTCAGCATGGCAACATACATGTCATTGGGGTTGCGAATGCCCAAGTCTTTTCCGCCCGCGGCCTGGAGCAGTGGAGCAAGCTGGCCTAGCTGGCTCATCATGGCAGAGGCCATCGATTGGGACTGCTGCGGCGGCAGCAACTTTGCTTCAGCCGTGAAATATTGCGGCAATAGCAGCACAATCACAACCGAAAGCAGCGCCGCGCCCACCGTCGTGCTCAGAATCAGCACCTTATGCTTTGCCATCACGATCAATGGCTCAATAAAGTGCTTCTTTTCCGTCTCGTAAACGGAATCCTGCGGGTCTTCAACCAGACGACGGGTTTCGAGTTTCTCCTGAGGTGTCATAAATGCGTTTGCGGTTTCTTATATTGTAAGTGGTACAACAGCAACCCGGCATACGAAAGATTGCTTAAATAACAACAATCGGCAACAGGACATGTCTTAGTACTCTGGGGTCTGGCGCGCCTGAGCTTTCATGCCATCTGCAAAGCGCCTACGTTGTGCGCCATCCAGTCTTGAAAAACAAGCACGTCCCAAAGGAGATATTGCCAGTTACGGCTGCCTGACGCATGTTCCTGCCACTTGGTGCGAATTGCCTCAATATTGAACAGCCCGTGCCGCTCCAGGCTCTCCACGGAAAGCAGGTCCTCAGCCCATTCCCGCAGCTCCCCCCTGAGCCAGCTATCGATGGGCACACCAAAGCCCATCTTTGGCCGCTCAATCATGGCGGCTGGAACGTATTTGTAGAGCACTTGTCGCAGCGCCCACTTCCCTTTGCCATTACGAATCTTGAAACGCATGGGAAGTTTCCAGGCAAACTCCACTACGCGATGGTCCAGAATCGGTACGCGCGCCTCAAGGCTTACCGCCATGCTTGCTCTGTCCACCTTAGTCAGAATGTCATCCGGAAGGTAATGGACTGTGTCGGTCAGCATCATGGCTTCTTCCATGCTTGGCAGCCATTGCGCATCATGCACAAAACGACGCACCGTTTCCGGCTCGCATGCGCCATTCACTACCGCTGAAGGATTCTCCCAATGTGTTAGCGCATGCATGTAAATGCGCTCCTGGCTCTCTGCTCCCAATACCCCTGCGAGCTTATGGGCTTTGTCTCCCATGGGAAAAGCACGCTTGTTTCGTGGGACCAACGGCGACGCCGCCCGATACATCTTATCGATGGTTTCAGGAGGCACCGAGGCGATCATTCGCGACACGGCCTGCCGCAACGGCTTGGGGAATGGACGCATTGAGTTCCACACCCGCTTCATCAGGAAATAACGGCCGTATCCTCCAAAAAGCTCGTCGCCTCCATCGCCGGAAAGACTCACCGTAACGTTTTGCCGCGCCAGCTTTGAAACCAGATATGTGGGGACCTGTGAAACGTCGGCAAACGGCTCGTCATACATAGCTGGAAGCAGCGGCACTACGTTCAACGCTTCCTGTGGCGTCACATAAAGTTCCGTGTGGTCAGTGCCCAAATGCGCCGCAATAGCTTTGGCGTGATTCGCCTCATTGTAGGCATCTTCATGGAAGCCGATTGTGAAGGTCTTTACCGGACGCGTACTCTCGGACTGCATCAAAGCCACAACCGTAGAAGAGTCAATTCCGCCGGAAAGAAAAGCGCCGAGTGGGACATCGGATATCATGCGCAGCTTCACCGCTTCTGCAAGCTTGCGTTCAAGCTGCCCAATGATCTCAGCTTCAGAGCCATCCTCCTGAGATCGCAGACCTTCTTTAGCGACTTCCGTCGCCGACCAATACTGGCTTATCACAGGCTGATCTTGCGGTCCGCAGAGCGCCAGAATACAACCGGCGTTTAGCTTCGAAATACCTTGATAAATACAATGCGGCGCAGGAACGTAATTGTGGCGCATGTAAAGCGCCAGAACATCGCGATCAATTTGCGCCTGAAATCCCGGATACTGCCGAATGGCTTTTAATTCTGAAGCAAATACAAACTGCCCTTCCACCCAGCCATAGTACAAAGGCTTAATGCCGAGCCGGTCGCGGACAAGATAGAGCTTTCGTTCGCTTCGGTCCCACAGGGCAAACGCGAACATGCCGACGAACCGCCGCACTGCCGCTTCCACACCCCAGCGCTCAAAAGCTTCCAGCATCACTTCAGTATCGGAATGCCCTCGCCAAGTATGGACAGGCCCAAGCTCTTTTCTGATTTCTTCAAAGTTATAGACTTCGCCGTTGAAAATAATGAGATAACGGCCTGAATGTGAGGCCATCGGCTGATGACCGGCGGGCGAGAGGTCAAGGATAGACAGCCGGCGATGCACAAGCCCTACGCCGGTCGAATCGTCATAGAACACGCCAGAATCGTCGGGGCCGCGGTGCTTGAGCGCGGTGCCCATGCGAAGCAAAATTTCGGCAGGAATTTCTGCTTGACGTTTCGTTTGCCAAAATCCCGCGATACCACACATCTTTGGAACCTGCTCCTGCTCTGACCAATTGCTGCTTTAGAACAAATAGAGCCTACTGCAAGATCGTACCATTGCTGTTGCTCTGGGTTGATTATTCAAATTATGACCGTAATCCCGGCGGTCGCTCGTCAGAGGTAAAACTTAATCAGCTAAGCTCGTCCATCACAGCAGTAAGCGACGCGCGCCAAGGCGGGAGCGCCACACCGAAAGTATTCTTCAACTTATCGTTGCAAAGCCGTGAATTCCGTGGTCTTGCTGCAGGTGTCGGATATTCGCTGGTTGATACTGGCACAATGTTGGCCAAATTGCCCTTTGCTAAGCCACGTTTCTTCATTTCATCCAGGATCGTGACTGCAAACCCGCACCATGAAACGCTTCCTGCAGCAGTCATGTGATAGATGCCCCGCCGATCTCCCAATGCTTCGCCTATAGAAATCCTGGCAGAAGAAGATTGCGCCGCTAGCTGTTCGATAATCTTCCTGGTTGCGTCCGCCAGATCGCGGCTCCAGGTCGGCGCGCCCACTTGATCATTGACGATTCTCAATTCTGGCCGTTCCGCGGCCAGCTTGAGAATGGTCTTCAGAAAATTCTTGCCGCGGGCGCCATACACCCACGAAGTCCGGAATATAAGATAGCTTCCGCCTACGGCTTCGACCGCCTTCTCGCCGCTCAACTTGGTGGCGCCATATACGTTGAGCGGCGCGGCAGGATCGGTCTCGATGTACGGAGAAGATTTCTTTCCGTCAAAGACATAGTCAGTGGAATACGTGATAAATAGACCGTCCAGCCGCTTCATCTCCTCCGCCATCACTGCACGCGCTTCGGCGTTTATCTTCATTGCGGCATCCGGTTCCGATTCCGCCTGGTCCACTGCCGTATAGGCTGCAGCGTTTACCAGCACTGAGGGTTTTGCCCTGCGAATCTCCGCTCGCATGCCCTCGATATCCGTTAGATCAAACTCGGGACGCCCTATACAAATGACTTCGCCCAACCCTTGAAACCGCTGGCTGGCTTCCCATGCAAGTTGACCGTTGCGGCCAACAATCACGATTTTTAGATCAGCTTGATTCATTTATGCAGAGACATGGGCTTGCATCAGGCTTGCTTAGAAAGCAGGCCTTTCCAGCAGGCCGAGAAGATACTGGCCGTATCCATTGGAGCCGTGCGTCCGCGCCAGCGCCTCAAGCTCACCAGCATTGATGAAACCAAGTTTGAAAGCGATCTCTTCAGGGCAGCAAACCTTCAGTCCTTGGCGTTTTTCAATGGTTTGGATAAACGAAGATGCTTCCAACAGAGAATCATGCGTACCTGTATCGAGCCACGCCATGCCGCGGCCAAAGATTTCTGCCGATAAACGGCCCCGCTCAAGATACCAGCGGTTCACATCCGTAATCTCCAGCTCGCCTCGCTGGGAAGGCTTCAGTTGCGCCACAACTTCCACAACTTCCGGATCGTAAAAATACAACCCCGTCACCGCGTAGCGGGACTTCGGCGCTTTGGGCTTTTCTTCAATGCTAAGTGCTTTGCCCTTAGTATCAAACTCAATCACGCCATAACGCTCCGGATCGTTAACAGCATAGGCAAATACCGTTGCGCCTTCACTGCGCCCTGAAGCGTGCCGCAGATTGTTCGATAGATCCTGCCCATAGAAAATGTTGTCACCCAGAATCAGTGCGCTCGGACTCCCTGCAAGAAATTGCCTGCCAATGATGAATGCCTGCGCCAGCCCTCCTGGTGTGGGCTGCACTGCGTAGCTCAAATTGAGTCCCCAGCGATGGCCGTCTCCCAGCAACTGCTCAAAACGCGGCGTATCTGCCGGGGTGGAAATAATAAGAATATTCGTAATCCGGGCCAACATGAGTACGCTGATCGGATAGTAGATCATCGGCTTGTCATAGATGGGCAGCAGTTGCTTGGAAACCGCCTGGGTCACCGGGTGCAACCGGCTTCCCGCCCCGCCTGCCAAAATGATGCCTTTGCGTTCCTGATTCATGCCCTGATCCATAACGGCCTTCATGGTGCGGTGTGATAGTGGAGATCAATCCATTCTCTATACGCGCCTGAAGTTACGGATGAGATCCATTCTTCATGCGCCAGGTACCACTGCACGGTCTTGCGCAGTCCGCTGGAAAAACTTTCGCTCGGCGTCCAACCAAGCTCGCTGCGGATCTTGGTGCAGTCCATTGCATATCGCCGATCATGGCCGGGACGATCTTTGACATAACTAATCAAGGATTCATATCCCCCGCCAGGCTTTTGCTCGGAGAGGACTGCGCAAATCTCTCGGACCACTTCAATATTGCTTTTCTCACTGTTGCCGCCGATGTTGTAGCACTCGCCGATGCGCCCCTTCCTGAGTACCTGGCGGATCGCTTCGCAATGGTCTTTCACATAAAGCCAGTCGCGGACATTCAACCCGTCGCCATAGACCGGCAAGGGCTTTCCCACCGTGGCATTGTGGATCATCAGCGGAATCAGTTTTTCCGGAAACTGGTAGGGACCATAATTGTTTGAGCAGTTCGTCGTCAGCGTAGGCAGCCCATACGTGTGATGAAACGCCCTCACCAGATGGTCAGAAGAAGCCTTTGACGCTGCATAAGGGCTGTTGGGAGCAAATGGAGTATTTTCCGTGAAGGCCGGATCGGCAGGACCAAGCGAGCCGTACACTTCATCGGTTGAGACGTGCAGAAAACGAAAATTCTGTTTTTCTGCTTCCCCAAGGCCTGACCAGTAATGGCGTGCGGATTGAAGGAGTTGGAATGTTCCCTCAATGTTGGTGCGGATAAATTCCTTGGCATTATGGATGGAGCGGTCAAC
>DASXKZ010000062.1:0-6192 GCA_036496525.1 Candidatus Angelobacter sp. | reverse complement strand
TCACGGCAAAGACCATATTCCAGTTGCTGGATGAACACGGTATTTCCTGGAAGATTTATTACTCCACCACCAATACCAATGGCGCTCCATCCACAACCTTTACGTATTTCACTTACAGCGGCAAGTACATTTTCAGAAGTTCCACCGGGGTATTGACAGTTGACGCCACTCACATCGCGCCGATAAGCCAATACTTTACTGACGTGCAGAACAATACGCTGCCGCAATTTGCTTATGTTGAAGCCAACTTCGGCCATGGCGATGAACACCCCGGCTCCGGGCAGTCGATTCTCTCAGGACAGGCCCAGATTTCGAACATCATCAACTCTCTAATGTCCAGCCCGTCCTGGGGGGATTCAGCCTTGTTCTTCACCTTCGATGAAGGCGGCGGGCCGTATGACCACGTGCCGCCTGTCCCCGGCCATACCAACCAGAACACCAGCGCGGCGTTGTCAGGTTTGGAAGGCGATATTGCGCCGATCGCGGTAAATCCAGATGGATTCCTGCCCTGCCCACCCGCCACGGCGGGGGTTTATACCAACCATTGTGACCTGCGACCCACAAGTCCGGGAGCGCATCCGGCTGACGCGGCCGCGGCGGGACATCAGGGTTTTGGTGCGCAACTAGGCTTCCGCGTTCCCAACATCATCGTTTCGCCGTTTGCGCGTCGTCACTATGTGGGACATACAGCCATGGACCACACTGCCGTGATCCATTTTGTTGAAGAGCGCTTTGGCCTGCCGACGTTGACGAATCGCGATGCGGCCCAGCCCAACTTGCTCGACTTCTTTGACTTTACGGGCAAGCCCTGGACCACACCGCCGACCGGAGTTCCAGTGCCGCCGGGAGTGGGCTCGACGTGCCATCCCGCGACGATGCAGTAAAGCCCGGGCCTCGGCTTTTCTGAGGAAGAAATTGCTTTAGGGAAGCTTTGGCGTCGGTAGAGGTGGCAGAGACGCTGGTTCGGCCTTACCCAAGGTCGCCGCGAATGACTGGATTGCCTCGATGTAGCCTTTGGCCAAATCCATATCATTGTGGTCGGCATTCATTGCCCAGAATGAGTGCTTGGGCTGGTTGGCCAGGTCGAACAGCTTCTGTCCGTGCCAGAAAGGAATCACCGAATCCGCGCGGCTGTGCATGATCAGGATCGGGCTGTGAATGTGCCGGACATATTTGTAGTTGGGAAATTTGTCGAATGGTAGCAACGGAATGCGAGTGAGCACCCGAAAGGTAGAGACGAAAGGACTTTGCAGGATCACTCCTGCTGAAGGTCTTTTGGCCGCGATGTATGACGCAGGGCCCGAGCCCACCGATCTGCCAAAGATAATAATTCTGTCCGGAGGCGTTTTGAGATCAACCGCGAGAAAGTCATAGGCTGCGGCCACATCTTCATTGCAGGCCCTCTCACTCGGCTTGCCCTCGCTGGTGCCATATCCTTCATAGTCATAGGCAAACACGCTGAAGCCTGCGTGCCGCAGACTGTCTAACCAATACTTGTCGTCGCCCAGATCTTCAGCGTTTCCGTGGCTTATCAGCAGAGTGAATTTAGCAGCCGGATTAGGAAGATAGACACCCGAAATTTTCTTTCCCTCGGCCGTGGTGATCTTTAGGATTTCCGCGGAATCTCGATAGGAAGAAGGATGCGGCAGGAAGATCATGCTGTCTGAGAGAAAATAGGCGAACAAAAACAGGCCGACATAAAGAGCAAGCAGCAGAAGCGGCATGACCCGTAGAACTCTCTTCACGACAGGAGATTGCATTGTTGAAGCCACCCTAAGGATACGCTCCTTCTAAAAAATATTAGAGTTTCATTAATTCTCCGGCGAGAATCGGCCAATCATGATTGCAAAGCATCCCGCTTTGTTTATCTGCATTCCTATGTAAGCAGCAGATTCAAATTTGCAAGTGGGTGTTTTATGAAATCGGGCCGAACCCCAGGGTTTTTAGTGTTAATCCAGCTCTGCCTCAGCATGAGCGTATTTGCAGCAGTCGGAGTCACAGTTCATCCAGCCAAAGCTTCCCTTACATTGACCGAGCCGCAACAATACACAGCCACCGTCATCAATACCACAAATCACAGTGTTCTCTGGTTTGTAGATGGAATTCGAGGCGGCAACTCAACGGTTGGCACCATCTCTACCTCGGGTTTTTACCATCCTCCCGCCAAGAGAAGCGTTCACACCATCAAAGCATCCAGCGTGGCGCAGCCAAGCGCAACCGGATCGGCCCAGGTGTGGATCACGGATTATCCCGGCATGTTTACGTATCATGCTGACCGTTTTCGCAGCGGAGTGAATCTCCAGGAGTTTGCGTTAACGAAGGCCACGGTTAAGTCGTCGACCTTCGGGAAGGTATTTTCTCGCAGCGTGGATGGGCAAATCTATGCGCAGCCTTTATATGTGGCAAATCTCACGATTGGCGGGGTGAAACACAATGTAGTCTTTGTGGCGACCGAGCATAGCAGCGTCTATGCCTTTGAGGCGGATGGCAAGACCACAGCGCCATTCTGGAAGCGCAGCTTTATCAATCCTTCTGCTGGGATTACCACAATTTCCAAGCCTGCCAATGCTCTGATCGCGCCGGAAATCAGCATCAGCAGCACCCCAGTGATCGATACCTCCACCAGCACATTGTATGTGGCTGTTTCTACCAGCGAAAACGGGAGCATTGTCCATCGGCTGCATGCGCTCAGCCTTACCAGTGGAGCGGAAAAGTTTGGAGGCCCGATAAAAATTCAGGGCTCTGTGCCGGGGACATACCCTCCAATTGCCGTCAATGGCCGCGTACCATTCGTCCCCAAACAACATTTGCAGCGGCCTGCCTTGCTGCTTCTCAATGGCAATGTTTACATCGCATATGGCTCCAACGGCGACCAGCTTCCCTATAACGGATGGCTCTTTGCCTACAGCGCCTCTGGAACCGGGGTACTGCATCAGGTAGCGATTTTCTGCACCAGCCCTGACAAAGGCGCTTCAGCCATCTGGCAAAGCGGGGACGGCCCTGCGGCTGATCCTTCCGGCAATATTTATGTTGCAACCGGCAATGGTGCTTTCGACCTTAACACCGGCGGACGAGATGCCGGTAACACCGTGCTGAAATTGGCACTGCAATCTGGAGCGCTGGTGGTGGAGGATTACTTCACGCCATCGAACACCGCTGATCTTACGTCGAAAGATCTGGATTTAGGGGCAGGCGGGCCAATTCTTCCGTCAACGCAGACTGGAGCCGCAGCTCCCAGCCTGGCAGTCGTTGGCGGCAAAGACGGGAAGATCTACCTGGTAAATCGCTCCAACATGGGGAAATTCAATCCCTCCACGAACAGCAACGTCGAGACAGTTCCCCTCGGCAATCCGGAACCAACGAATGGCCTGTTCGCCACCCCGGCGGCGCTGGGCTCTCGTATCTACTTTGGCGAAGTAAATGAGCCGCTAGGGCTGTTCACGTTCTCAAGCGGATTGCTCTCCAGCGCTCCAACGGCGCAGACAAGCCATGTCTTTCTTTATCCGGGGACTTCTCCTATGATCTCGACCAATGGCAGCAGTTCCGTGGTCTGGGCACTGGATCTTCATGCTTATGTGGGAGGAACTCCAGATGGAACCGTTAACACTTCTGGCCCAGCGGTCCTGCATGCTTATGACGGCGCAACATTGCAAGAGCTGTACAACAGCACCCAGGCGGGCACACGCGATCAGGCCGGAAACGCCCTGAAGTTTACCTCTCCCACGGTTGCCAACGGTCACGTTTACGTGGGAACCGCCAACGCGCTTAATGTGTACGGCCTGCTGCCCTGACGGGAGCGAAATAAAACATAAATAGAGGGGTGCTGAAATCTGCACCCCTCGTTTGTTGAGACTGGCGTACGCGTTCTAGCGCCTTGCCGGCATCTTGGCATGGGCTGCGGCAGCCTGTTTCTGCTCAACCGAGGGTGCAGGTGGCTCCTGCGCCACGATATGCAAGCCCAGCTCTTTCCTCAGTTCAGCCTCCAGCTTTGCCATCATGTCTTTATTGTCTTTCAGGAACTGCTTTACGTTCTCGCGTCCCTGGCCAATGCGTTCACCTTTGTAGCTGAACCAGGCCCCTGACTTCTCCACGATTTCTTTGGCCACGCCCAGGTCAAGCAGGTCGCCTTCGCGGGAGATTCCTTCGCCATACATAATGTCAAATTCGGCTTCGCGGAAGGGAGCAGCAGTCTTGTTCTTCACTACCTTGATTTTTGTCCTGTTGCCAACCACGGCATCACCATCTTTGATAGCGCCAATGCGGCGGATATCGACACGCACGGACGAATAAAACTTGAGGGCTCTTCCCCCCGTGGTGGTCTCAGGATTGCCGAACATCACGCCGATCTTCTCACGGATCTGGTTGATGAAGATCAGGCAGGTGCGCGACTTGGAAACGATGCCGGTCAGCTTGCGCAGGGCTTGTGACATCAGGCGGGCCTGCAGACCCATATGGCTGTCTCCCATTTCACCTTCCAGTTCGGCCTTGGGGACCAGCGCCGCCACGGAATCGACCACCAGCACGTCAATGGCGTTGGAGCGCACCAGCGCTTCGGCGATTTCCAGGGCCTGCTCGCCATAGTCCGGCTGGGCCACCAACAGGTTATCCACGTCCACGCCGAGCTTTCTGGCATAAATAGGATCAAGCGCATGCTCGGCGTCGACAAAGGCCGCCATGCCGCCTGTCTTTTGCGCTTCAGCGATCACCTGCAGCGCCACGGTCGTCTTGCCGCTGGATTCCGGGCCAAAAATTTCAACCACGCGGCCGCGGGGAAAGCCGCCCACGCCCAGAGCAGCGTCAAAGGAGATGGAGCCGGTAGAAATCACGGCGATGGGGACAATGGCTTCCTTGCTCCCCAGCCGCATAACGGATCCCTTGCCAAACTGCTTTTCTATCTGAGAGAGCGCAAGATCTATCGCCCTGGTTTTTTCCTGTCTTTCATCGGCCATTCTTATCTCCATGCTTCAGCCTCTTTAAAAAGAGACTTCAGTTTTTAGTGTAAGTGCGGTTGGATTTCCCAAATCAGGAAGCCAAATATATTTTTACCATAATGGCGAATAAAAGGGGAATTTTATTTTATCGGACGTAAAAAAGCTCCCGGGCCTGAAACCCGGGAGCGGAGCCGACAGGAACAAACTCGGTTTACCAATAAGTGAGCTTTGCGTTATCAACCCATTCTTTGTAGGCTGCGTGGTTGCCCTTGAGATCGAGCTGGATTGCGATGTTCAGCTCGTTTACGCTCGAATTCCGGGCCGTGTAGGTGCGATTGACGTAGTGCTTTACACCATCGAGCGTCACTGCGATATAGGTCAGGGTCGTGGCGGTCCGCTTAAACTCCCAAGTCAGATGGTGCCACTTGAAGGCTGCAGGAGCGTGGCAGGGGATGCCGGTGTGAATCCAGTTGCCATTGGCGTTGCCCCAGACATCGAATTGGCCTGCGGCGATGTTGCACTGAGTGCCAAAAATCCAACGCTTGTGGCCGTTAGCCTGATTGCTGTCAAATTCCAGCGCCTGGGCGTTCTGAGGCGCAGTCAGGTAGAAATCGACATCGTACTTAAGGTTGGTCGCCCCATTGGCCGCGCCAAGCTGCTTCCACCACAATGCATCGGCATAGGGGTGGCTGCTGGATATGGAGAAAACTCTGGATACGCCGCTCATAGAGGGCGATGAGGTAGTCGCTGTTGAGATGGATGCTCCGGGACCGGCGGCATTGGCGCCGGCACAAGCCACACAGTTTTGCCATCCACTCATTCTCTGGATCTGACTCTTGACTGTCTGGGCGGATGAACGAAGCGAAATGGCCGCCAAAAGGAACAGTGCAACTGCGAGAATGGAAACGCTTTTGATTGTTTTATTTACTGTCACTACTTTTACTCCAGGGGATTTGTTTGCCGCGCGATTTCCAACGGCGAAGCTGAGATTAACGACGCATCTACTCTGCTTCAACCCTTTTCGGTTGCCTGCGCGAGAAAGCAAAAATCGCGAACTACTAGGTGATTAAGGCGAAAACTTAGTTCCAAAAGCAAAGAAGGAGCGGACTGAAATCCGCTCCTTTGGTATTCATGGATGTTAATCGTTCTTCACATTCCCCTAAGGCTCCTGAGGCAAGTTCTCTCTGGATTGAGCACCCTTAACACTACCAGAGCACTACCAATATGTGAGAGTAACTTTGTCAAGCCACGTGGAATAGGC
>DASXKZ010000061.1:0-13324 GCA_036496525.1 Candidatus Angelobacter sp. | reverse complement strand
GTTCGGGAGCGCAGCCGATAAAATCAGCGTGCGCATGCGTTAGGGTTATTTTTGAAATCCGCGTTGATCCGCGTAAATCCGCGGTATGCTTTTCGCAAACTACCATGCCCATCGCCTACCTCACGATTGAACTGCGTATTGAAGGCGCGCAATCACTCAAAGACAAGCGCCAGGTCGTACGCAGCTTGAAAGACCGATTGCGTAACTCCTTTAATATCTCCATTGCCGAAATTGACGTGACCGACCTGTGGCAGCGTGCGACGCTGGGCGTGGTCAGCATTTCCGGGTCACGCGACTATCTGGAAGGTCTGATGCGCAACGTGGAACAAGCCGCCACGCGCCAGGCCAACAATCTGGGCGCGGAGGTGGTGGACTCGTTTATGGACTTCGTGGAACCAGGTGGCTTAACTGAGGTTGAAGAGCCCTGAGTGATGGGCGATTCCCTCTGTGTTCCTTCGTGTCCTTTGTGGTTCAGCAGTGGTTTTCCGACTAACCACTGCGTTTCTGGAGTTGCTCAACCACGCTATCGAGATCAGGATATCCGGCGCCAAAGCTTCTTGTGAGCCAGTTGCCGCCGCGCTCTACTACCGTCTCTCCATCGGCCAGCACTTCAAACTGGCCGGTCTTTCCCGGTGTAACTACGGCATCAATGCCCAGCCGCTTTTTGATCATGGCCGCGAGACTCGCAGCCTTGGCTTTGTTGCCCTCTCACGTCGGGCAGGAACGTATCTCAACTTTCATCTTTCCTCCAGATATTTGCGGCGATCAGCGTTATCAGTGTAAACCAGTGGTGAGGCTTGAAGGAATCGCAGCCTCCACAGAACGAATTAGCTGGCCCGCCGGAAACAAAATCACCGGTGCGACTCTCTCCTTGACGGGATAGGAGAGAGCGTAGTACTCTCCTATTTCAGATAGGAGAGAGCCTTTTGACGAAATCGGTTGAACTCCCACAGGGCACACTTGAGATGCTCATCCTCAAGGCAGTCTCGCTTGGCCCGCTGCATGGCTACGGCATCCTGCTGCGCATCCAGCAGATCTCCGGGGAGCGCCTGGAAATCCTGCAGGGCTCCTTCTACACCGCCATCTATCGTCTTGAGCGCCGGGGTTGGATCAAAGGCGCGTGGGGCGAGTCTGAGAACAACCGCCGTGCGCGCTTTTATTCGCTTACCGCTGCCGGTACGCGTCAGTTGAAGGCCGAAACCGCCAAATGGACTGACATGGCCGCTGTCGTCGCCGGCATTCTCAACAAAAAGGCGGATGAGATATGAGCCTCCTCGCTGCAATCGATCTTTCTTCAGCTGATACGCGAGGCTGCCACCAAGCGCGTTTTCGCGCAGAGGACTGAGAAGGAGGCATGTTGGCCAGATTGTCTGGAAGCTAACGCAAGAAAAATGTCTTGGAAGCGAAGGCAAAAATAATGAATGCTGATCGTTCTTAGCTTGCTGCAAAAGTCTACTGTTCCTGGCTCGCGGCAACATCAAGCCGGCGGGTTCGGTCCATGGTAGTCCTGGAGAAGAATCATGTTAATGCGCCTTGCAATCGTGTGCCTGATTTTGGGTATAACCGCGGATCTTCACGGACAGAATAAGGATACCGAGAAGGAAATCCGGTCGGCATACGACGCCTACAGTGCTGCTGTCCGCCAGAGGGACGTAGATGGCGCCATGAAGCTCTTCACTTCGGATTACACCGAGCATCTGACGAGTGGAGTCGTGCTCGATTACGCGGGATCGGCGGAAAGCTTGAAGCAGACGCTCTCGGCAGTAAAAACAATCGGAGACGTGCGGATCGACATTAAGGAGCTGCAAGACGAAGGCGGAGACGTGACAGCCACGATCCGTGAGGTCTTTTTCTATGCTCTCTCGGCGCATGCCAAGCCAACTTCCTTCGTTGACGGTCTTTTTCGTGATACATGGACTCGAACGCCCCAAGGCTGGAAAATCAGGAAAACTGTCCATCTGGCAGACAGTAACGGCTCTCTCACCCCGGACAGCGTTCCTCCTCAAAGCCCGCGTTTGCAGGCACTGCTCGAGGACTGGAATGCCGGCAGGAAAGAGGCTCTAACCGCCTTCTGGAAGAGTGTTGAGGGTAAAACACCGCTGGTGGAAGAAATGAAATCGGACCAGAAACAGGGTGATCGGCCAATGCTTTTCGTGACATTTCTGTGGCGCAGCGATTCCGCAGATGAGAAGGTTACGCTGGGCGGCGGTCTGCCTTATGATCCTCCGCCTCCTCTTACACGATTGGCAGATACTGATGTGTGGTATCTTACCGAGCTCATGCCCGCCGATTCGCGCGGCACTTATGCATTCGCGGTCGAGGGGTCTTTCAATGGATCCGCCGAGCATTTTAGAGAGACTGCTCCTGATCCCCTGAATCCGAAAACGTTCGGCCCGTATTCCTATTTCGAGCTTCCGAACGCGCCCGCGCAGCCCTACATCAAGGAGATCCCCGGAGTGCCTCGCGGGAAACTGACCAAGCTCAAAATCAAGAGCACGAGCCTGAACGAAGAGCGGGATTATGGCGTGTATACGCCGGCCGGCTACAGCACCAAAGACCAACCGTACAACCTCTTGTTGCTGTTTGACGGCGAAGACTACGGCAACGGCCCGATCATTCTTGTGCCCACTCCGACGATCCTTGACAATTTGGTGGCGCAAAAGAAAATCCCACCAACAATTCTGGTCTTGGTAAACGCTGGTTCATCGCGAATCCGCGATCTATCCTGCTCCCAAACTCTCACTGATTTTCTTGTCAAAGAACTGCTTCCGGAGGTAAGAAGAAGCTATCGCGTCACTGCCGATCCTAAACACGTGGTGGTTGGAGGATCGAGCTTAGGCGGCGTGGCCTCGGCGTGCGCGGGACTCATGCATCCGCAAACGTTCGGCAATATCCTCTCGCTCTCAGGAGCGTACTGGTACGTTCCCGGATGGGAGACTGTCCCTTCCTACCTCCGCGACTCGGGGTGGGTGATGCGGCAATATTTGCAGAGCCCGAAACTCGCGCTGCGTTTCTATATTGAGGTAGGACGATACGAGGAGAAGCAGTTGTCAACGAACCGCAATTTCAGGGATATCCTGAAGCTCAAGGGCTACCCGGTGACCTACTCCGAATATGACGGAGGACACGACTATCTTTGCTGGCGCGGATCGGTTGCAGACGGATTGATTACCCTTTTCGGCCCAGGGCGTTAGAACCAGGAAGATGAACAAGATATGAGCCTTTTCGCCGCAATTCGCAAACTCTGGCATTCTGTCACGCCACGTACCCACAGCGACGTTGAAGAAGAGTTCCGTTCTACGCTCGATGCCTACCGGGAAGATTTAATCCGCCAGGGGCTTTCGGAAGAAGAAGCCTGCCGCAAAGCCCGCATCGATCTGGGCCAGCCCGCCGCGCAAAACGAGAATTATCGCCACGCCATCGGCCTGTGCCTCTTCGATGAGTTGGGCGGAGACATCCGCTACGGACTGCGCGGTCTGCGCCGCAATCCCGGCTTTGCTGCCGTGGCCGTACTTTCACTTGCGCTCGGCATTGGCGCCACCACGGCGATGTTCTCGCTCATCTATGCCGTCCTGCTGCACCCGTTCCCCTACGCCGGCTCTGAGCGCATCATGAACCTCTTCGGACTCACCCAGACTGGGGCGGACACCTCGTTTACCTGGATGACCATCAGCAAGGCAGAGCTTGATGACCTGGGACGCGCCGCCCCGGTTGATTCGGCGCTCGGCTTTAACTTCACGCACCTGGAGATCACCGGCGCGCTGCCGGAGGACGTTTCGGCCGTCTACCTCACAGAGAATGCCGGGACTTTCTTTGGTGTGCGCCCGATTCTTGGCCGCAACATCCAGCCATCCGATGCAGAGAACGGCGGCCACTCGGTGGTTGTTCTCAACTACCGCTTCTGGCAGCGCCACTTCGGCGGCGATCCCCAAATCCTGGGGCGAACGCTGGAAATGGATCACTCCCCCTACACCATCATTGGCGTGATGCCGCGCAGCTTCGCATTCAATGACATGGTTGAGGTCGGCGATGTCTATCTGCCGATCAGTTTGATTGCCAATGTTCCTAACCTTCCCTACGTACCGTCGATCAAGCTCCGGCCTCACGTCACGCGTGCCGCCGCCACTGCAGTAATCGAGCCCATAGTGCTCGAGATTACGAAACAGAAGTTGGGTCGGCTTCCCGAGCACTTGCATTTCGGGTTGCAGCCTATCATCTGGGTTTTCCAGGAGAATACCGGCCACACGCTGACGCTTCTTCTTGCCGGCGTTGTGCTCCTGCTGATCATCGGTTGCGCCAATTGCTCCATCCTTCTGCTGGCCCGTGGCCGCACGCGCCGGCATGAACTCGCTATCCGCAGCGCCATCGGCGCCAGCCGCTGGCGCATCGTCCGCCAGTTGCTGGTAGAAGCCATCGTCATCTCCTGCACCGGCGCCGTGCTGGGCGTTGCTGCGTCTTACTGGCTGGCAAAGCTTCCCATGCTGCTTTCGCCGGATTCCTTTCCGGCAGAATCCTTCATTCGCATCAACGCTCCCATTCTTGTGTTCTCCGTCGCCCTCGCACTGCTCTGCGGCATCGTCTTCGGTCTTGTACCTGCGTTGCGTCTCTCGCGGCGCGATTCCGCGCAGATGCTCCCCGGCCGGCAGACCGGCGTTGTGGCTACTCCCGCCAAGCGTCGCTGGAGCGTTCTCATCGCGGCGCAAGTCACGCTCACATTACTTCTCATGGCCACGGCAGGAACCGCCATCCGCAGCTTTCTTGGACTCATGCGGAATTCGCTGGGCTACGATCCAGCAAATGTCATAAAGGTGGGTCTCCCCCCGCACACGAAAGGTACGGAAAAATGGGACGGCAAAACGCGCGAAGCAAGAGTCGCTTATTTCCAGCAAATCCGGGAGAAGATCGCAGCGGTACCCGGCGTTTCGACCGTCGCTGTCGGTGCCGACGCGACGCCGCCCTATGCAGGCGCTGAGAGCGCCGTCGAGATTTTCGGTGCCAGCGGAACCGCCGATCTCGAGCAACCACAGGCGCGGGTAATGCTGATCGACCCGCAATATTTCGCCGCACTCCGCATTCCTGTGCTTCAGGGACGCACCTGGAACGCGGATGAAAACAATCGCGCAGACTTCATCGCAGTGGTCAATCAGGCTTTCGCCACGCGCTATCTCTCCCCGTCCAATGCCCTGGGTTCGTCCAATGTCCGGCAGCTGCGCATTCCCGGCCTCACACCTAAAAATCGCTATCAAGTGGCCTCTGCGCAAAGCACTGCCTGGCGTCAGATCATTGGCGTGGTCGGCGATGCGCGCAACAACGGCCTCAATCAACCCGTCGTTCCCGCCATCTACATTCCTTATACCGCTATGATCAAGCCCTACGCGGAGTTTTTCGTCCGCACCCAGAACGATCCGCTCACCTACCTGCACTCGATCCGTCTCGCTATCGCATCGGTCGCTTCCGACCAGCAGATCGCAATGGGCGGCTTCAACAGCACCATTACCCTCAATGAAGCCATCGAGCGCGACGCACAGTACAGCAGCCAGCGGCTCTTTTCCATATTGTTTAGCGTCTTCTCGGCCATGGCGCTTGCACTTGCGCTTGTCGGTATCTTCAGCCTCGTGGCTTACAGCGTCGCGCAACGCACTACGGAGTTTGGCGTCCGCCTGGCGCTGGGCGCGCCGCGCAAGCACGTCCTGTGGGTCGCGGCGCGGATCGCTCTCGTTAGCGCGGCCGCAGGTATTTTCATCGGTCTTGCGGTAGAGAGTTTTCTCGGCGCCGTTCTCGCCCACTGGATGCAAAACACCTTTGCCGCACGTAGCCTGTTCGCAGCCGCCGCGCTCCTTGCTCTCAGCGCACTCGTCGCCTGCCTGTTGCCCGCGCGCCACGCCACCGCCGTCTCACCCACAGAAGCTCTCCGCTATGAATAAAGGCCCGTGCTTTCCCTCAATCTTTCTGGTATTCTCATAAGTTTTTCGCAGGGATGTAAATAACATGCCGGAGCATCGGGGCAGAACGTACCACAGGGCGCGTGTGGGTGAGACGCTGAAGGAAGAGATCGGCGTGATTATTGAAGGCGAGCTGGGTGATCCACGAATTGCGTTGTGCAATGTTACCGAGATCGCGCTGGCGCCGGACGGCAAGAGTGCGCGGGTTTACATTGAGGTTGCAGGCGACGAGCGCGAGTCAGAGCAGACCATCAAGGCCATTAACGCGGCCAAGGGTTATATCAAGCGCGAGCTGCTGATCCGGCTGGGCGTGCGCCACGTGCCGGAGCTGAATTTTTTACTGGATAAGTCACAGGAATACGGATCGAGAATTGACGATCTTTTGGGCCGAATCAACAAACGCAAAAAGAAATAGGGGCCATGGATCAGCTCGCAAAGGTTTTACAGGAGATTCAGCAGCGCCGGCGCTTTTTGGTTACCTCGCACGCGCGGCCAGATGGTGACGCCATTGGGTCAACACTTGCGCTTGCCCAGGTCCTGCGCAAGATGGGCAAAAGCGCCGATGTTGTCCTGGCCGATCCCGTTCCCATGATTTACCAGCCCCTGCCGCATTCTGAAACCATTGCGCACACGACAAAGGTCAATGGCAATTACGATGCCGCCATCATTCTGGAATGTGACAGTGTGCAGCGCACTCGCCTGCAGGGGCTGGAAAATCAGTTCTTAATCAGCATTGACCACCACATCAGCGCCAAGCCCTTTGCGCACGTGAATTGGATCGATCCCAGCGCTGTGGCCACGGCGGAATTGATTTCTCGTTTGGCCCAGGCCGCACAGGTAAGGTTGACGCCAGAGATTGCGACTTGCCTTTACACTGCGGTGCTCACCGACACCGGCTCATTTTGTTACTCCCCTACCAATGCCTGCACATTCGAGCTGGCAAAATATCTGGTTGAGCACGGCGCAGATCCCAGCAAGATCGCCCACAACGTCTATTTTTCCGCTCCCATGTCCAAGATGTGCCTGCTGGGCGCCGCTCTTTCAACGCTGCAACGAGATGGCGCGGTTACATGGATGTCCGTGACGCGTCAGGACATGGAGCGCTTTGGCGCGCTCGACGAAGATTGTGAAGGCCTGGTCAACTATGCGCTTGGCATCGCCGGCGTTGAGGTAGCGATCTTCTTTCGTGAAGTGGCGCATGAGCGAATCCGGGTCAGTATCCGCAGCAAAGGCACGGTGAATGTGGCAGAAATCGCGCAGAACTTCGGCGGCGGCGGCCATGAGTGCGCCGGAGGCTTTTCTACGGAAGGCCCGGTCAAGGAAGCGGCCACGCGCGTCCTGGCGGAGTTGCACGGGAAGATCGGTACTTAGTTCTCAGTATTCGGTACTTGGTATTTGGCTGCAAGCGTTTTGACCGTGTACCGCAACTGCATCGATCATCTAGACAAAGCCAAATACCAAGTACTAATTACCAATGACCTCTTACCGCACCAAACTGCTGGCCACACAGCTCGCTCTTGTTCTGGGCGTGTGCTACTTCTTTTTCTTTTTTGGCTTGGGCGCATTCGGCCTTACCGGCGCGGACGAGCCTCGATATGCCCAGATTGCCCGTGAGATGCTGGCCCGGCATGACTGGATTGTGCCAACGCTGAATGGCAATCCGTGGCTAGAAAAGCCCGCCCTGCTGTACTGGAAGATGATGAACAGCTACGCCATCTTCGGCGTGAGCGACTGGGCCGCGCGTATTCCGGCTGCTTTCCATGCGGCCGCGGTCGTTTTTGGGATTTTCTTTTTCATGCGACATTTCCGCTTTGGCAGCGAACTGGATGCCGCCATGATTGCCGCGTCCTCGGCTGGGATGATTGGCTTTGGGCGCGGCGCTTCAACGGACATGCTTGTCTCCGCGCCATTTGCCCTGGCCATGATGTGCTGGTGGACATGGCATCAGACAAGCAAGAAGCTCTGGCTGGTGATCTTCTACGGACTGCTGGGCGTGGGCGCGCTGGCCAAAGGCCCGGTGGCTCCTGCGATGGCCGTTCTTGTAGTAGGTGCATATGCGGCGGTGCGGCGCGATGGCAAAATCTTTGTCCGCAGCTTGTCGCTGATAGGCTTTCTTCTGTTTGCCGTTATCGTGCTGCCCTGGTATCTGGCAGTGCAGCACAAAGTCCCGCAGTTCTTCCGTGTCTTCTTTATTGAGCACAATCTTGAGCGCTTTGGCACCAATCTTTACCAGCATTCGCAGCCATTCTGGTATTACATTCCGGTTTTCCTGCTGGCTACAATTCCGTGGACTTTGTTTGCCGTGCCTGCGCTGATAGATGCCGGAAAGAATCTGTGGAAACGCTGGCGCACGAATCCTGAGCCAATGACGCTCGACGCTGCTGCGCAAGCCGATGACGGACTAACCAGCTTCCTGTTTATCTGGATTGTCGTGCCGATTTTCTTTTTCAGCATCTCTCGCGCCAAGCTGCCCGGGTACATACTTCCGGCGATCCCTGCTGCCGCTCTGCTTACTGCTGACTATGTGCATAGACTTAAAGCTGTTCCACGATTGCTCACGTCTTTCCATGCGCTGCTTTGTGCTGTCCTGATGGTCGGGGCGTTGATGGCGCCATTCGCCATGATGAAAGTGCAGCCTCCTTCCTATATGGGAATTTTTATGGCGGTCACCGGCGGAGTCATCGCGTTCATGGTCTTAGTGATGGTGCGTCGGGAGGGAATTCGCGTTCTGCACTTTGTCACCCTAGTCCCGACGATTCTGGCTGTGGCTTTTCTGTTGCGACCAGCGGCAGCGACCATTGATCGCACTCAATCGGCCCGGCCTATTAATCAGCGACTGGCGGAGCTTGGAGTCACTGCCAATGAGACAGTGGCCAGCTTCAACGTAAAGCGTCAAGTCGCTTACGGGCTGGATTTTTACCGCAACCAGCCGATCAGCCATTATGAGCAGGAAGGTCCTCTCGATATGCCTTCCGGCATCCCGCAAGGCAGGCATATTGTTGTCGCCAAACAGGGAAGCTTGGACGCGGTGCAGGCGGTGGCAGGAGATCGGGAAGTAAAATCCATTGGGACATTTCCGCCGCAGCATCTGGAGTTTTTTGAGGTAAGCGCCGCAAAGTAAACGCTGGCAAGTGACGCTGCTGGTTCCTACTGACTTGGTTCCATTACAGATACAGGCTTTGATTAATTCCCAGAGCAAAGCTAGACTCTTAGCTCGCTGCCAGTTACGCTAATGGCTGGGCGGTAATGGGAAAGCTTTCATGGGCCTGCATACCCCTATCGAAACACACAGGACACACCCTTTTGGCGTGGAGATTCTCGACTTAAGGCACTTCAGCTCCCACAACCTGCGTCCCTTGCTGGAGCGGGAAACCCTTTTGTGGGCGCAGATGATGTCATGGGACTACCGACCCTCCGCCGAGATGATTCTGCGCTATATCGATTCCAAGATTCTGCCCGGATACGCTGCCGTGGAAGATGGCCACATTGGCGGCTACTCATTCTTTGTCTATGAAGGCAGCAAGGGTGTGATCGGCGATCTCTACGCTGACGATTCCATCCGCATCCACGGGGACACGGTAGAGAACCGGCTGGCCGTGCATGTGATCAATACCTTGCAGCAATCGCCCGGGATCCAACGCATTGAAGCGCAGCTTCTGCCGCACGAATCGGGCGTGCTCAGCGAGCCATTTCTGGCAGAAGGCTTCCGGCAGTATCCTCGATTGTTCATGACGCTGCCGCTCAGGAATGGTCAACGGCCGGAAATTGCGTCGCTGCCGGACATTGAGTTTCGCCGCTGGGGAGAACAGGACTTCCAGCCCGGCGCGGCGGTGATTACGACGGCATATCGCGGTCACATTGATTCTGAAATCAACGATCAATACCGCAGCCTGAACGGATCACTGCGCTTCCTGAACAATATTGTCCGCTTTCCCGGCTGCGGCATGTTTGACGCGCATGCCTCGTTCGTGGCGCTACACAAGCCCACGCGGTCGATTGCCGGCTTGCTGCTTTGCTCACGCGTCCGCGATGATGTTGGTCATGTGACGCAGGTTTGCGTCCTGCCGGAGCTTCGCGGCCGCAGGATTGGCGAATCGCTGCTCGGTTTGTGCACACAGGAGCTGCGTACCCGCAACTTCCTTGGCCTGAGCCTTACTGTGACGGAAGCCAATAGCAAGGCAGTGGAACTCTACCGCCGTCTTGGTTTTGAAACCCGCCGGCGTTTTGATGCGTTCGTGTGGGAAGGGTAAGAGCCTTTGCCGCAGATTTACGCTGATAAGCGCTGATAGAAAAGCAGCCGCAAATTTCACGAATCAACACGAATCGAAGCGGGCTGGTAATTTGATATAAAAACAGCGGTCCCGTGAGAATCATTTTTTACATGATTCGCGCGTCTCCGCGAAATTCGTGGCTCACTTTCTCTGCTTATGCTGGATATCGCTTCTTGCCTGATCTGCGCTCATCTGCGCTATCAGCAGCAAGATTCTAGTTCCGGGTAAAGCTGCGTGACGATTTAAACGTCGCGCCGGAAGAGTCCCAACCCTTGATAATGAGTTGGTGTGTGCCGACTGTGATAGGCAGAGTCGTGTCTGCTGTTGCCGTTGATGATTGAAACTTAAGAACGCCATCCAGGTAAACCTGCGTTGCAACAATCGGATACCCGGAGGAAGAAGTTCCCGTGGCCCGGACAGAGGTCGCTGTGGTGGAAGTAAATGTCGGGCTGGTAATCGTGACAAATTGCGGCTTCACCACGATTGTGGAAACCGTGCTGGACGAAGCTCCCATGTTGTCAGTGACCGTGGCTTTCACCGTATAAGTTCCGGCGGCTTTGTACTGGTGCGTTGCGCTCGCAGCTGCGGCGGACGATCCATCGCCAAAGGAAATGACAGTGCTGGCGATCGTGCCGTCAGAATCAGTTGACGCAGCAGCCGATGCGGTGACCGATCCTCCCACCAGAATCGATCCGGAAGACAAGGTCAACGCCGCGACCGGCGGTTTGTTGATGGTTACTGCAAGTTGCTTGGAAAAGTTTCGCCCCGCATTGTCCCAGCCCTTTACCAGCAGCGTGTGCGGGCCGCTGACGACTGCAATGGTAGCGTCAAGATTGGCTGAGTTCACCGAATAAGCGATCACTCCGTCCACATAGATCTGCATGGCGATGACCACTGAGCCGGAGAACCCGCTGGCAACAACGTGGACCTGCGAGACGAGGAAGGCGCCATCGGCAGGGCTGCTCACGATGACCTCCGGAGCTTTCACGGTAACGCTGGTCGTGGCTGTGGAAGAAGCGCCGGAATTATCAGTAACCGTAGCCGTGAGCGTATAGCTGCCGGCCTTTGAAAATGTGTGCGATGCGGTAAGCGCACTGGCCGATGTGCCATCGCCAAAGCTGAGGACGGAGCTTGCAATGGTGCCGTCAGGATCAGAAGATCCGGCCGCGCTCACGCTGATTGTGGCAGGCGCATAAGCTGAAGCGGGAGTCGCCGCTATCACTGCGACTGGGGATTGGTTGGCGCCATTAGAGACCACAATCGCCGCCGATTTGCTGGCTGTAGCTCCCAGATTGTCCGTAACAGTCCCAGTAATCGTGTATGTTCCTGCGGTGCTGTAAGTATGGGAAGCGCTGGAGCCGCTTACAGGCGCGCTGCCATCGCCAAAATTGGTCGTACTGCCTACGATTGTTCCATCCGGATCGGTTGAGCCCCCTGTAGAGGCCGTGATGCTTGCAGGCGCGGCTATGGAACCGGTAACAGAACTCTTCGTCAATGAGTTGGTGATGCTCAACGCTGCCGTAGGCGGCTGGTTGGTTATAGTAACCTGCACGCCGCTGGACATCTTATTTGTGAGTGTAGCCTTGCCAACCGCTTTGACAAAGATGATGTAGTTTCCGGCGTTCAGGCCGAAGCTGGCCAGATCGAGCGAGGTGGCAGTTGTTGGCACATCGGTCAACCACATCAGATTGGCGCCGTCCTGCGACGCGAAGACCGTGAAGTGGTCCACGGTATTCATCTGGCCGGTGATGCTCCATGATGCCACGGTTCCCGCCACAGTGGTCGAAACCGTCACGCAATTGTCGATGCCGCTTTCAATCTCCGATCCCTCTTCATAGTCGTTCCAGGTCACAAGCTGGATGCCGAGCATCTGTTTTACGGTCGAATAGTATTTGCCTTCTTCGGCCATGGTCTTGAGCCAGGTCTGGCCGCATTGCTGGTCGACGATTCTGTTGGTTCCCCATAAAGCCAGCGTGTCATTGAATCCCTTGTACCCGGAGCCGGTGGAATACTCTGTCGGGAACCCCAGGGCAGTTTTGTAATAGTTATCCAGGTAATTAATTGCCATCAGGTTGGTGGCGGATACCGTTGTTGGCTCGACCCAGGAAAAAGCTCCGCTGGTTTGGGGTTTGGTGAATCCGCTGCCATTGCGGAAGATGAACATGGGATTGCCGGCTACGCCCGCGCGAACCCGCGTCCAGTCAATGGCGTAGGCTTCGTGACCAAAAAGGTAGACAACGGGCCGTCCGCCGCTTTTTAGATACGCAGTCGATCCCGAATAGGTGACGTTGGCATAGTTCAGGTCGTCGATAAGCGTTTGGGTAACATCGCAGCCCACGGTGGCAGCGCAGGTCTTAAGGGCGCCGGCATCATGCATAATGGCAAAATTGAAGCCGGGATGAAGCTCAGACTGGTGCATAAAGGCCTGAACTCCCTGATCATAGGAAGCAAAGTTCTTACTCGATTCGCCGCGCCCGTACCAATCGATAATGGCTCCATCGATCCCGCGGCTTAGCATGTCATTCACCTGCTTTTGCACCTGCAGGGTATCGCTGGAAACGTAGCCAACATTCATGTGGTCGCCAAAGCCAAACCAGGGAACCAGATGAGCGTAAATTTTGGCGGTGGATCCTGGATAGAGCAGGCTACGGATGGGCGCTTTGCTGATGTTTGTGGCCCCTAAATTGTTATTGGTCTGCGTGGCAAAGCTATTGGCTGCGCTGGTATTGTTTGCCGTTTCTGCCGCAAGCGTGGTGGTGGCTTTAAAAGCGGTCCCTGCCGATGCCAAAAGTGATGAGAAAACAACCAGAACGGTGACACAAACAGCGTATACACGCACAATACACCCCCGGAATGCGTCGCCCCGGAAAAACGACGAAATGCGTCTAAATCGAATGAATTTTGTTGGTGCTTTATTTCAGATGTGAGCGGATTCTAGCCCAAACCGCCGTAACCCCTATCCGCGAAAGCTCTAAGCTTTTCCCCATCATTTACCCTAGGGAACTACATAGAATGCCCGAGCAGTGCAGGTTAGGGAACTAGGACACGTCCTAATGGTCAAGGCACAGGCGCGTTATCTGGAGCAACGGACAGGCAAAAACTTGCGTCTAA
>DASXKZ010000060.1:0-7058 GCA_036496525.1 Candidatus Angelobacter sp. | reverse complement strand
CGCGGACGGGAAATCACCGCGGTGGCTGTAGAAGTCAACCACCTGGCTGAGCGTAGCCTGGCCGCCGTTCAGGAAAAACGGAGCGGTCAGTTCAACGTTACGCAGGCCGGGCGTCTTAACTGCTCCACTGACTGCAACCGGCGCGCCAGCCGGGACTGTAGTCCCGCTGACCTGTCCCATAGACGCGAGCTGGGCAACGGAGAGCGACGCTAATCCAGAAGGATCAGAAGCCGCGATGCCCATATCGTCATCGGTGGGACGAACGCCGATGTTGTGGAAGCCGATGTCATGCCAGCGTCCGCCGGGCAGTTGCTCAACCACGGAATTCTTGGATGTGACATTGGAAACCGAAGCATCAGTAAACTCAGCGCCGTTGTGGCAGTTGATGCAGCCGCCTTTACCTTCAAAACGATTCAAGCCGAGCTGCTCAAGTGAAGTAAGAGCAGAGCGGTTACCGTCCATAAACTGGTCAAAGCGTGAGCTATCTGAAACCAGAGTAGACTCGTACATCTGGATAGCTACTCCCCAGAACATAGAGAAGTTGTATTCCATCTGTGAGTACTCATCAGTGTTTTGTGGCGCGCCGTTGAACAGGACGTTGCTGTTTGCGTCAACTACTACGTTAGAGCTCCACCACTTTGGCAGGAAAGCTGCCTGGATCATGGAGATATAAGAAGTATTCAAGCCATTGCCCGGGGCGGCGCTCAGGCTGCCCAGAACGCTATCGTCTGGGGCGACCTGTTGCAGCGCCAGCGGAGTGAGCATGAGCATCTTCTTGCCCATCTTCACAAACGGACGGCCGGTTGCTGACATTTCAACGTCGCTGCCCGGCGGCCCGACGGCCTGCGATGCAAGCGATGAGTTAGAAAGCCGTAGCGTGACTTCAATGGTAGCGTTGGGATTGCTGGGATCGACCGAGATAAGCTTGGCGTTAGGATCACCGGCGCCAAAAGGATTCACGCCGTTGAAAGTGCGTTGCGCACGGCCGTCCCAGAAATTGCGATAGTTGAAGACCGCATTGATTACAGGAGGCGCGTTGCGCGGAGTTGATCGGCGGACGTTTACAGTGCCGCCATTGCCGTCATCGATGCTCCAAACGGGATCGGTGACACTGGTTTCGTTTTCCGCTCCCTGGCCAAGCACCACGTCATTAAAGTTGAACCGGAACACACCTTGCGAACCCACAATGTTGTTGTTGTCGCGAGTCGAGGTGTGAAGAGGGAAGTCACTCAGGCTGAGGGCATGGTTGGGTCCAAAGCCTGCGTGGAATGTGTTTGAATCCGCCGCGGGATTGCCGTTGCCGTCAACACGACGCAAGCCGGGATCGGCCTGGTTCATGGTACGGCTGTCCGCGCCCGCGTTGAAATGGCAGGTAGCGCAGGCTGTTTGGCCGTCGCTGCCAAATTGCATTTCCCAGAAGAACGCTTTGCCCAGGGCGATAGCTGCGTTCTTGTCCTGGATGAGGTCGGCAAGTTCAGCCGCCGTTGGTCCGGGGACAGTAATGGTCTTCAGCGAAGCGAGACCACGGCCATCGTGACCGCCGCCGCCGTTTCCGCCTTTACCGCCGCCACCATTTCCTCCATTACCGCCTCCACCATTCCCTCCTCCGCCGTTCCCGCCTCCACCGTTCCCGCCTCCACCGTTCCCGCCTCCACCCTTTCCACCTTTTCCGCGTCCGGTGCCGCCACCATTTCCACCGCCGCCATTCCCTCCACCACCGTTATCGCCGCCACCGCCGCCGCCGTTTACACCTTTGCCTTTTTGTCCGCCGACTTGAAGACCGCCGCCATTTCCACCGCGACCGCCTTGGCCTCCATTGCCGCCGTCTTGACCGCCGCCACCACCGCCCCCGCCTTTGGCGGAGAGATAAGTGACGCTAAGTAGTATGGTCGCGCAGAGAGAGAGCATCAGCACGACTAGTTTTTTTAATTTGCCTTGGGAAAGCATTTGAAGCGCTCCTTGTTGTGCTCCACTGACCGGACAATGCGTGTGGTGAACAGGATGCTTCGATCGGCTGACGAACACTGCTGCATAGCCAAGTAAAAACTGGATAGTTTGAGAGAAACTACAGGGGCCGGAAACCCAGTTCTTGCCTTACATTGCCTTCAGTGACCTTCAGCGCCGTCGCACCACGGCACTTGTGAGGGTCCTTGTTTTTTGTGGCTGCCCGCGAACTGCCGGAAGAACGCACTTCCTTGCAGCCAGCCAACATCCACCCGTCGATTCCCGCTCAGATTGCGCCCGCCAACTTAGGAGTTCATTAAGCCCGTATTAAATTCTTTAACAAATCGTTTTCCGTGATATTTTTCCGCGATCGCTTGCACACACTTGCAAAAGGCTGCACAATCTTCCTCTCGATAGCGGAGCAGTCATGCCGCTGGCCCGCGTAGCAGCCTCCAGAATCATCCAATGTCCCCTTGCGACTGCCAGTAGTTCGGCGGGTGACGATCAACAATAGTGAAGCATCGTGATCGATACGAATGAGCTATGGATGCGTCAAAAGAGATGTTGAAGGTGGGTGAGAAAATCAAGGATTGAGTATGAGTAAGCTTCGAACGGCAAGCCTCGAAGCTTCCCTCGATAAGCAAGCCGTTCTTATCATTCACCGATCGCCATTCGCCAGCGAATCCCAGCGGTTGAGAGGGAGGTCATCCTCTGTCGGCGTCAGCAAGCAGCTTACCCAGGCTGGGTTTATGCTTGTCTTTTTTGGCGTGCTTCTTGTTCTCCACGCGCTTTACCGGTGGAGGTGTCCCCAGCACGGCCCTTGAAGCTGCCTTGACCGCGCTCGTCGCGGTGAATTTCTTAAGCTTTTTCTTTTTTGGCACCATGGCTATTGAAACATGATTAGTCGATAACCGACACCTTAAAATGCTGCCCACTAATCCCTTACCAAAGCCATCGCATGCCAACTGTTCCGACCGGACATATCATGTGCGACCAACCGGCACCTTCCCAATCCTATTGATCTGGTCTACACTCTTTCAGCTTTAGTGGCTATGAATCTTCTAATTACGCTTAACGAACCCAGATGGGTTGGGGTGTCCGTCGGCCTGCTAAAGGTCGGGAGATGGGTATTCCGTTCCATGGGGCAGTGTCGCTCATGACATCCGCAGTCTGCCCTTATTGCCGCTGTCCGGTTGAGGCGGCGGAACGTGAAGCAATTGTCTGCACCGGCTGCGGTACGCCGCACCATTTGGATTGTTACATGGAAAATGGCGGCTGTACCGTTTTTGGGTGTAGCGCTGCTCCGGAGGAGGAACCCAAGCTCAGCATATCTGGCGCCTATCTGGCAACGCCAGAACTTGCCCGGGGAGTTCAGACACAACCAATCTCCGCTGTCCGGCCTGCGCCTCCGCCACCGGTTAACGGTGCAGCCGCAGCAAGGCAAACGGTCCCTCCCCAGAGTAATACAGGAAGCGTGCTGTTTCGGGCTGTTCCAGCAATGCCCAGCGCCCCCGCGGCTGCGCCTGCTTATATTGATTTCATGCCGCATCCCGATGCAAAAGATAAGAATAGGTTTATTCTGCTGGGCGCTTTTCTGGGAATGTTTGGGGCGCACAGCTTTTACGCTGGATACAAGCGCAAGGCTTTTATACAACTTGGTATCACTGTTCTAACGCTGGGATTCGCCATCCCGATGACTTGGGTTTGGGCAATCATAGATGTGCTTACGATTGAGGAAGACAGCAATGAAACGAAATTCCGATCTTAGAGATGGTTACCCATGAAATATTTCGTTAAGCGTGGTGAAGAAAAGTTTGGTCCTTACAGCCTGGCCGATATCCAGCAGTATGTGCAATCAGGCAATATCTCGTTCGGCGATCTTGCCCAGAGCGAAGGGATGAGCGAGTGGGTCCCAGTATCGCAAGTGATCGGAAACATACCGATTCCGGTCACCTCGTACGGCGCCGCGGTTGGGCCTGCCATGGAGCCCGCTCTTGATTTTGTGCCGTTGCCACCCAACCTGCACTGGGCGGTCCTTCTCATTCTTGAAATAGTGACTCGACAACTCTTCAACCTGATCTGGGCCCTCGTGCAGGCCAACTGGGCGCGTAAACTCATCAAGAACAACAAACCGCTAGTGCTGGTTGCCATGTATCCAGCAGGCATAATCGCCGGCATCGCGGCCGGGGTGGTCGGCGCAGGCGGAGATAGTGATGCTACAGCGGTTGCCGCAGGTCTTTGTGTTATTGGCGGCGTGATCGCCTATATCATCGGCATTTTCAGCATTCGCTCAGCAATGGAAGAGTATTACAACTCCACCGAGAATATCGGGCTCTCTTTGAGTGGGGTCATGACCTTCTTTTTCAGTGCAGTTTATCTGCAGTACCACATCAACCGCATTGCGCGCTGGAAGAAAACTGGCGAACTTAAATGAACATAAGATAACCGTTCATGCCGAAACCTGAACGCGCACACTTTCCATGAGAGGCTTGAATCTCCGAAATAGCGCATACTCTCATCTGCTCGGGTTTAAAAATTCTTCTCCTCGCCATCAAGCCAGTTAACCTTATTCCCTCATTTCTCAGTGTTTTCTGTGCCCTCTGTGGTTGATAATAGATCAAATGGACGAACGAGATTTTTTCGACGAAAAAGAATCCAAAAAGCCGCATACGCTCACGTGTCCGCACTGCCGTCAGCCCGGTGAGTACGAACTCTCATGGCTGGTACGGACCAAGAAAAAGCAGCTCTCCGGACGAGCCGACGAGCGCGACCGCGCCAAGTTCGCCAAGGCGCAGTCTTATATGGTTCGCCGCGACGATATGGTCATGTGCAAGAACCTCCGCTGTCGCAAGCGCTTTGAGGTTGCCGGAGTTCAGTCGGTGGCGTTTCTGAATTAGCGCGTTTTTTGCCGATTCGAATCTCACGAGAAACGTGCCGCAACACTCACCAGGGATCCAGTCGGGACATACTCTCTTTCCCGCTACGTCATCTTTTTTCGCTGAATATATTTCCGGCCAAACATTTCTTTACCTAACCCGTTCCCATTCATCGAAAAGTAACACTCCCTTCACCTGACTTCCACACAGCCCTGCTATCCCTAGTTTGTGGCGCGATGGTCCCCCCGGTCGCCGCAAGAAGACCGCCAGCCAGCGCTCGCCGCCAATCTAAAACATCTGGAGCTATCAATGTCGCACGTCAGACGTCTCGGCATGCTGGGCGTTTTTGCCCTGTTGTTCACCGTTGGTCACTTGACCGCGGGCGCGGAAGATGGAAAAGACGGAATCAAAACGGTTTTCGTAATTGCCATGGAAAACCACAATTGGACCCAGCCGGCCAACCAGTTCTCTGGCGGGATCCAGCAGATTTTTCAAAACCCTAACGCGCCTTTCATCAATAGTCTCGTGGGCGGGACCGCCACGGCTGTGATCAATGGCCGCCAGGTCAACATCAGCAGCCAGACGGCCTTTGCCACGAACTATCGCAACGTTCTGGCTACAGCGGGTGGCGCCAACCCGCACATTCATCCGTCAGAGCCCAACTACATCTGGGCGGAAGCCGGCACGAATTTCGGCGTTTTCAATGACAATGATCCCTTTGCCCCTGCAAGCGGCACGGGTCAGATCAGCAACGTGGACAACCAACTGCATCTCACGAGTCTTTTCGACCAGTGCGGAGTAAGCTGGAAGTCGTATCAGGAAGACATTGACCTAGTTCAGAACGGGACTTCCTTTGACAACGTGGTGCTGCCCCAGAGTCAATGGACGTCTCCAATCAAGAGCCACTCCGGAATCTTTGTCAACGGCGTGAACCAGTTCAACGGCTCCAAGCAGTTCAATTACGCTGTGAAGCACAACCCGCAGGCATACTTTACTGACAGCAATGGCGGCAACGATCTTACAACCGCGAATCCTGAGAGCCTGCAATATGCTCCGCTGCAGCAGTTCTTCACCGACCTGACTAACAACGCCGTGGCGCAATACAACTTTGTAACGCCCAATCAATTTAACGATCAGCACACTGCGCTCACGGGCGGATTCAAGGGTGTGACTGGTGATGCTGCGAACATCCTGCAGGGCGACAGCTTCCTGCAGCAGGTCATTCCCGTGATCATGGCGTCCAAGGCCTACCGGGACCACGGCGCAATCATCATCTGGTGGGACGAAGCCGAGGGCGACGGCGTTGCCGGCGACAACCCGGACGACCTGACCCACACGATTGGTGAGATCGTGATTTCACCAGACGCTCGCCCCAATGAGGGCGGCAGTCCATTTGCCAGCGACGTATTCCTCACTCACTCGTCTGATCTGCGCACCATGCAGGAAATCTTCCGCGTGACCAACCCGTTTTTCCTGGGCGATGCAATTCACGCGAACGATCTTTCCAGCCTGTTTGCAGAAGGCGCAATCCCCCAGCGCGGCGGTAACGACGGTGACAGGGGTAACGGTTCTTGCGGAAGAGATTAGTCAGGGAGTAAGAACTTCGATACATAGCATTTCGAGCGATTTTCTTTCAAGTCTCGAGCGAAGCGGAAGGTCCCTACCGGCGGTTTCCAGCCGGTAGGGGTTTCTTCTTGCGCTTAGTTCCCGATCACCATTCAGAGGTTTTCCTCTGTGTTCCTTCGTGTCCTCTGTATTGCTAGCAAACGGATTCGTGCCATGCCGCGAAGAAACTTTTTTCTTTAAGCTTGCATGCCGAGTTTGTTAGCCCTCCGCGACCTCCGAGTTTCTCTGTGTCCTCTGTGTTGAGATTTTGATTTTGACTTTCGCTTTGGCTCTTCTCCGTGTCTCCGCGCTTCCGTGGTGAGATTTTAGGTCTTTCCAATCACCGCATCACGGCGATCACCCGCTCTTTGGTGTTCCCCTTTCCGGTTCATTCCCCATCATCCCAACATCCCGAATTGCGTAGGGTTCAGAGGTTTCCTCTGTGTTCCTTCGTGTCCTCTGTGGTTAAGGGGTTTTGGTTTCCGATTACGCGCGATCACGGCGATGGCGGCGATCACGCGCGATTTGTTCCACTAGCTTGACCTCATACATGCCTCGCACACTGTTGCATAGGAAGATCGCATCTGCCTGAAACAAGTCTTCTCGCCGCAATATTTCCTCACAGGCTTCAGG
>DASXKZ010000059.1:0-1723 GCA_036496525.1 Candidatus Angelobacter sp. | reverse complement strand
GGGCAATGGACGTCCGGCCGGGCCAGCCAGGGCGTTGCGCACAGGAAGATTGAAGTCTTCACCAAAGATGATTTCCGACGCGTGCGCCAGTGTGATGAGCGTGCCGCCCTTGTCGACAAAATCTTTCAGCGCGCGTACTCCATCTTTGCCGATGCCGCCGGTATATTCAGGCGGAAACTCTTCTGAATAGCCTTCACGCCCGTAACGCCCATCAATGATTACTTCGCGAGATGTATCAGGAAGAATGATGGCATCAAAAGAAGCGTTCAAGTTTCCCGCACGCACCTGCTTGTTCTCAATGTTCTTGATATTGAAGCCATATTGCTCAAGGATGAAGCGGGTCCAGCCTTCGTCCATGGAAGCGATGTAAGGCTTGTAGAGTGCAACGCGAACGGCCTTGAGCGGAACAGCATCTTTGGGGAGGTCGGTCAGCGCGGAGAGTGCAAGATGCAATTTGTCGGCATTGGCGGCAAGTTGCTGATGCGCTGCAAAAATCCACTGCGGCTGCTGACCGGCTGCATGCTGCAAGAAAACCTGTCCGCCAGCTTTCTGCATGGCATTGACCAGAGCAAAAGCATTGTTCTGATGGTCTGCCAGTGCATAGTAGCTGCCTTTGCCGGTGAGTCCGCTTTCCGGCCATGTTGCGGTTTTGAGCAGCTTAGCGGATTGCTGGTCAGCAGGTGAGACTTTTACTTTTTTCGCCTTTACACCCATCATCAGCGGCAGTGACCAGGCGGCAACATCGTAAGGCTCTAGGATTCCGCTGTTCGGAGCGAGCCTTACTTCCGGATAGCGTTGAATGCCGAGCATCTCATCTGCGAACCTGCCGTAAGGCTGCGCTGTGGGAAGCAGGAAGTTTTTTCCGTCTTTGGATAGCCGCACATCAAGGCCGTGTTCAAGCATGAGCGCCGCCAGCCGTGAGGCGACAACGGGATCGCGCTGATCGTCGAGCGGGATGCGCCAGAACTCAGACGGATCGGCCGTGTGGATAGCCTCATTGGCCATGCTGGCAACGCCGCGCATCAGCTCGCGCCGATATTTGCTCATGGTCTCAAGCGCCGCATCAGAGACGATCAACTCGTAGTCCATAATGTCGCGCAAACGCCATGTGCCACCGGGCCAGGGATTGGGGAAATTGATTTGCTGCTGATATTGGATCAGTCCTTTAGTTCCGCCTTGCAATTCCGTAGGAGAAATCTGGACTGGTGTGGCGATGCGCGCGGAAGCAACTTCCGTCAGCACGCCATACATATTTTTCCACCAGCCGGTATTGCGTGTGCCGCCGGGCCAGTAAGCATCGAATGAATAATTGTAAATCACGCCGGACTTACCGGCCTCTTCCAGTCGCCATCCCATGTCTGCGCCCATGAGGTTGTTGCCGCGATGCACCAGCGGATTCACCAGCTTGGCCACCGGATCAGCGTTTGGCGGAATATAAATACGCGGGCCGTTATAGCCCATCTGATGCTCGTCAAGCCAGAACTGTGGAAACCACTCGTGATAGACAGCCTGGTTCACATTTTTGGTTTCAATCTGGGTGAGCATGTACCAGTCGCGGTTATCGTCATGTCCAACGTAGTGGTGGTAAAGATACGGCATATTGCCGCCTTCATATTTTGTGCCGAGATATTTGCGATACCACTCAGTCACCATGGTTTCGCCATCAGGATTGAGCGAAGGCACCAGAAGAATGATTACGTCATTCAGCCGGCGCAACGTTTCC
>DASXKZ010000058.1:0-24894 GCA_036496525.1 Candidatus Angelobacter sp. | reverse complement strand
CTTGGGCGCTGGCAGCCGGCGGGCATCTTGGAGTTGGCAACGATCCTGTTTACGTGAAGACTCGTTGCTTTGATACCTTCCCATTTCCTATCTGCTCAGAGGAACAAAAAGTATCGATCAGAGCGCGTGCTGAGGAACTAGATGCGCACCGCAAGCGCCAACAGGGACTCTTCCCCAATCTAAAAATGACCGACATGTATAACGTGTTGGAAAAGTTGCGCGCCGGTGAGCCGCTGGAGGAACGCGAGCAGGAAGTCTATGAAGAAGGCTTGATCGCTGTGCTGAAGGAAATTCATGACAAGCTGGACATCGCAGTCGCCGACGCTTACGGCTGGCCGGCAAACTTGACGAGCGATGAAATTCTCCAGCGGGTCGTAGCCCTAAACGCTGAGAGAGCTCGCGAAGAGCAGAACGGGACCATCCGCTGGCTTCGTCCTGAATACCAGCAGCCCCAGGCCGTTGCTGTGCAAACTGGTCTTGGCATTACCGCAGAGCAAGCGCCGGCGGCTGTCCGGGCCAAAAAGCTCGAGTGGCCGTCAGCCCTTTCCGAACAGGTGCAATTGGTCAAAGATTCCTTACGCTCCAACCAGATGCTCGGCGTGGACGAAGTCGCCGGTCGCTTTATTCGCGCCCGCCGGACGCGCATACAGGAAATTCTGGAAACGCTCGCCGCTCTTGGTCAAATCCGCCGCGTAAACGACCGATACGTCATCTAGCCGGAGTGCGGTTGCTCTTTTAGTCGCCGCGCTTCGCTGGTCTTTTCTGGCCGCTCCGCTGCGCTGCGCGACAGCCTGCGGCGCAAGGAAAGGGGATTCTGTGTGGGTGCTTCTTGCCGCAAGCCTAAAGGCTTGCTCCACCCCGTGAGTAGTAAGTTCTTGAAGGGCGAAGAGCGGTTTTCTCTTGACACAAAGGCGAACAAAATGGTAAAGTAGGAAATTCGCTCCAGGGCGGAAAAAGTGTGCAGGGGACGGTCTTTGACAACAAGAAGCTACTAGCTCCTAGCTGCTGGCTACTAGCCAGAAAAAGCCAAGAACCCTACGCCAATTGAGTGGTAATCGCTGAAGTCTACGCCAATCTCTGCCCATCCACGCGAAAACCGCGCGTGAATGGGGCCCGGGTTGGGGTGGATTGCGATGATGTCGCTCAAACCCACGCCAAACGGGGATGACCGGGGGTGCCCCCTGGGGGGAGGGGGTGGCAAAGATCGGGTGATCTGGTGATCGGGACATCGGGTGATCTGGTGATCGGAAAGGCAAGACCTCAACACTGATGACACGGATCGGAGCCAGACAGCTGGGATACCTCTGGGATGCATTCATGTAAGTGCTTTGGAATCCTAGTTAACCGGGGAGGGGGAGGGGTAGCAGATCGGGTGATCCGGTGATCGGGAAGAGCAAAAGCCGTTCTCTGCCCATCCGGGTGAAAATCGAGCGCGGAACTGCAATGAACTCTGCTTTCCGGTTGAAACGGAGTGCCTGGAAGGTTCACAATCTTAAGCAACAGTAGCTCTGATTTCTAGCTCGGGCAGAAACTGAGACATACCCCCTTGGAACCCAAGTGCGACAAAGAAACCATTCTCGTGGTGGATGACGAAGAGTCTCTGCGCACGGTCATCGTGGATTTGCTCGGCCATCTGGGGTATTGCACACTTTCCGCAGCCAACGGCCGTGAAGCCCTGGAGGTGGCGGAGGGGTATCCAGGCAGAATTGACCTGCTGCTGACCGATGTCGTGATGCATCCGCTTCCCGGCCCCGCGCTGGCGGAAAAATTGATGCGCTCACGACCGGAGATGAAAGTGATCTTCATTTCGGGCTATGCGAACCCGTCGCTGGCGCCCGACGGCATTTTGAAACCTGGGACTGTGCTGGTGCACAAGCCCTTTACCATGAAGATCCTTTCCGCCAAGCTGCGTGAAGTGCTGGGGGATCCTCCAACACCATTTCGGCCCGAACTATCGGGAAAACCCTGAATTTTTTAAGGTTGCCGAGCGGGTGCTTGTGCCCGAAAGCTGAAAATCGGCCAGCAAAAAAGCTGTCTACGCCAGGACACGCAGCCAGAGATTTTCTGACACACAGCCTCTTCAGCCACATCTGTAAGCTATTGAAATATAAAGGCAGAGCTGCTTGGCCTCGCGGTTGCACTCTTCCCTGCCGCAACAGCACTTTGAAAGGGGCTCACCGTGAATACTGGAGAGATGGCCGGCAGTAAAAACTTCTTGATCTGGATGGGGCTGTGGATCGCGGCGTTGATGGTCCTGCTGCCCGCGCTGGCCGGAAGCTAAGAGCGAATGTGCGATAAGGTTCGGCGGTAAAGCGATTGATGAGTGAAGCGATGGAATTGTCCCAATTGGCGCTTTCTCGGCGACGTGTGGAGGCGAAGTGAGAGCATGGAATTACCCAGATCGACGCTTCTGGATCAGCTCCGGTTCGGGCTTTTCTTTTTCAGCTCTGGTTTTCAATTCAGCCGGCGCTCCAATGGGCAGGAAGACCCTGAAGCAGGTCCCGGCGCCGCTGCTGGCGCGCCGTGATCGAAAACGCAGTGTGCCGCGATGTTTCATTACCAGGCTGTTCGCCAGCCACAGTCCCAGCCCGGTGCCCTTAAGCTCTTTGGTGGTAAAGAATGGTTCCAGCACGCGGTTGCGCAGCTCTCTTGGTATGCCCGGGCCTTCGTCGTGGATGGTGAACACCACGCCCGGAACACCTTGCGAGCTGCCTTTACGGATGCGTATGCAAAGGCTCCCACGGTCAGGCGAGGCGTCAATGGCGTTGCCAATCAGGTTGGCAAAAACCTGGCGCAGTTCGCCGGGAAATCCATGAATGCTGAACGCCGCACCTTTTTTGTAATCGACCGTAATACGCTTGGTTTCCATCTGCACCACGTACAACGCAAGAACGGACTGCACCATGTCTTGAAAGTCCAGCTCCACGGCGATCGTGGTTTCACGATGGAAAGAGAGAATCTGTTTCGTGATCTTGGCAACGCGTTCCAGTTCTCTTGTCGCCAGTTTCAAAAACTCCTTTATTTGCTGCTGGTCATCGGTATGCGTGGAAAGGTAAATCAGAACAGGATGGCCGCGGCAATGTTATTGAGCGCGATTATGTCACTTGCGCCGAGTTTCTTTACGACCGCTGTAGATTGCCGAACATCGGCTGGTGTGTCTTCAACAATTAAGACTCGACGCATAAGTTTCCCCAGGGAAGCTGCTTGTCCCATATGTCACTCCATCCATTCAGGACGGATTATTACTGTTAATCCCGTAAAGACCGCGCTCTTATCGGAAACCTTAAATTCTAAGTAGTTGACCTTGTATAAAGCAAGTACTAGACCTCTGAAAGTTGTAAAGAAACATTGACCTTACCCGATTTTGTCAAATAAGCCAATTTGCTGAATTTCCCCGCTCTGGCCTAAAAACATATGCAAGATTGTGCAAAAGAAAATACTTCCCGGCGAACCCGGTGCTGACACCCTGCATCTACACCAAAGTCAAAGAGCCCCCAATTTGTCTTCTGAGGGCCCGGTATCCCGGCAAAGGAGTGAATATGCTCGCAAAATGCGCTAACCCTTCCTGTTCCACTCCGCTGGTTTATTTGCGCGAAGGCAAGATCTTTATGGTTGAGTCGCAGCAACAGCCGCGAGTTGAGTTGGTGAGCGCGGCCCCAACCAAACCCAAACCAGCCAATCGCGTGGAGCATTTCTGGCTTTGCGGTCCCTGCTCCGGCGAAATGACGCTCACCTATGACCGCGAGCGAGGCGTAGAGATCGTTCGAAAAACAGCTGGCCATGCGCACTTAACGCGGCGCGCTGCCGCATCCTGAACCGCTCTTGTCAAATCGTTGTCTAAAGCTTTCAGAAGGCCGCCGATTTCGGCGGTCTTTCTATTGATCTTTTACAATCCTCCAGATGCCAAGTCACACCCCTCGCACGCTTTGGAGTAAGTTTCCGCTGAAAACTTCGCACCGCTGGCTGAATCTGTTGCTTCTCTTCGTGCCCGTGGCCATCGTCCTTGACCTGCTGCACGTTTCGCCGCTGCTGATTTTTATCGCTTCAGCTCTTGCCATTGCTCCGCTGGCCAGCGTGCTGGGCGAATCTACCGGCAACCTGGCTTCTCAATGCGGTCCCGCCGCCGGCGGCATCCTGAGCGCGACCATGGGAAACGCCACGGAAATGATCATTGCTTTTTTTGCGCTGCATGCCGGGCATATCAATGTGGTCAAGGCTTCCCTTTCCGGCAGCATTATCGGAAACCTGCTTCTGGTGCTGGGACTCAGTCTGGTCGCGGGCGGCCTTCGCAATCCGGTACAACGCTTTTCCCGCACTACCTCGTCCATGAACAGCACCACGCTCATGATCGCCGTGGCCGCACTGGTGATGCCGGCGGTGTTTAACCTGACCCTCTTTGGGACCCTTCAGCATCACGACATTAAGCTGCAGAACATCAGCCTCTGGACCAGCGGCGTGCTCATTGCTCTTTACCTGCTAAACATGTTTTTTGTATTTCGCACTCACCGCGCTTCTTTCGCCGCGCCCCATCAGGAAGAAGGCGCTGGCGGAACTTCTCGGACGCAGGCCATCATTTCACTCAGCGTTGCCACCGTATTGATTGCGGCGATGAGCGAAATCCTCGTTGACCAGATTGCCCCTGTGACCAAGGCGCTGGGCATGACCGAACTGTTTGTCGGCGTAATCGTTGTTGCGCTGGTGGGCAATGCCGCTGAAAATTCCACGGCCATCATCATGGCGCGCCGCAACCGCATGGACGTCTCCATGTCTATCGCAACCGGCGCGAGTACCCAGATTGCGTTATTTGTCGCGCCTGTACTCGTTTTCCTCTCGGTTGCCATCGGACATCCGATGTCGCTCGTATTCAACGGCTTTGAAATCGCCGCTATTGTGCTCTCGGTGCTAATCGTTGAAATGATTTCATCCGACGGCGAGACCAACTGGTTTGAAGGCGCACAGCTTTTGGCCGTCTATGCCATCGTAGCGGTGGCTTTCTATTTTGTTCCGGAATAAGCGCCTTCGCCACGTGGAAAAAAGTTTCCTCGGGAAGGACAAGTGTCAGGGCGCGACTTCAGTCGCGCCGTAAGCTTCAAAAATAAACTGGGCTTTAGCCCCTGCGCATTGGGATTTGTTTACAATCCGGCAGCGTCTGTCTTCTCCTGCGTTTCAGCAGGTTTGCGATAGCCGCCAGTCAAAGACATCCAGCGTATCTTGAGCGTGTCCACGCCCATATAGAACCCATCGCGCCAGGGATGGACTTTGGAACGCTCATCATTGCCCCATGCCACCGGCACTTCCGCCACTTCCAGTTTCATGTGGTGGGCAAGGTAAATGATTTCTGCGTCAAAGCCCCAGCGATTGACCTTCTGCAGGGGAAAAATCATCCTGGCCGCGCGTTGCGTGAACGCCTTAAAGCCGCATTGCGTATCGTGATAAGGGAAGGTCAACACTGCTCGCGTAAACAGGTTGAACGCGCGTGACATAATCTGCCGCTTCAATGGCTGCCGCTGAAATTGCAACGATGGATCAAGCCACCGTGACCCAATGGCTACTTCTGCACCTTTTTCCAGCGCGGCAAACAACTTGGGTGCTTCCGTGATAGGTGAAGAGAGATCGGCGTCTGTGAAAAGGATGACTTTGCCCCGGGCATTGAGTACGCCATTGCGAACGGCATAGCCTTTGCCCTGGTTGCCGGGGTTCTCAATCAACCGCACTTCAGGATGCTCGGCAGCAAAGCCACTGACAAAGCCGGCGGTATCATCGCGCGACCCGTCATTCACCACCACTACTTCGGCGCTCCACTTTTGCTCGCGGATATGTTTCAGCATCTGCTCCAGCGTTCCGCCGATGCGCTCGCGCTCATTGTAAGCCGGTACAACGATGCTGTATTGGGGCTGGGCAGCTTGCATTCTTTCGTTCGACAAGGGGAACTCGATGGCCAGGCTCATGCAGCTTGTTCCTTCTTTTTGAGCATGGAAAAGAACTCAGGAACCAGGTTAGGGTCCCAGTAGCCGCGCGCCGCTTCTTCAATCATGGTGCGCTGGGCTTCGTCATGGGTCAGTGCCGGTTTATAAGGGCGGGCTGTACGGAGCGCGTCGTATACATCTACTACCTGCAGCACTCGTGCCAGCAGCGGAATATCGTATCCCGTGAGCCGGTCCGGATAACCGCTGCCGTCCCAGTGCTCATGGTGATGGCGGATGATAGGCAGCACATTCTCGAATGACTTCAACGGGCGGCAGATTGCCTCTCCGATCACCGGGTGCTGCTTCATGATCTCCCACTCATCCGGAGTCAGGCGCGTGCCTTTCTTGAGGATATCGTCCGGTATGGAAACCTTGCCCAGGTCATGCAGGTAGCCGCCGCGCTTCAGGGCAATAATGCTGTCGCCATCCAGCCCGATATGGTGTCCCAGGTCGGCCGCGTAACGCGCCAGCCGCTCACAGTGGTTACCGGTATATGGGTCGCGCGATTCAATTCCCAGCGCCAAAGCCACCAGCACGGCCTCAGCGTTCTCCAGTTCGTCAGTAAACTCTTTGAGCTTCAGCAGCGACTTAACGCGGGCAAAGAGCTCTTCCGGATAAAGCGGCTTGCTCAGGAAATCGTCCGCTCCGGCTTCAATGCCGCGCACCCGGTCGTCGCGATCAGAGAGCCCGGTAATCATCACCACAGGTATCAGGCGGGTAAAGGGATCTTCCTTCAGCTCGCGGCAAAGGTCATAACCTGACTTGCCCGGCATGACCACGTCCAGAAGGATCAGCTCCGGACGCTCCGTGTGGACCATCTGCTTGGCTTCTTCTGCTTCTGTTGCTGTAATGATGTCGTAACCGCGGGAGGAAAGGAGCTCACGAAGGAGTAGCAGGGTATCTAGCTTGTCATCGACAACCAGAATCCTTGGCGCCCGTTGCTTGAAGCGGCCATACTCCTCCCTTGCCCTTTCCGATATGGGTGCCATCGTTAAATGAGAGGGTAGAGTTGGGTCGAGGGTTGTATCGAGCAACTCTCGAACCTCTTTATCTTGTGAATCGTCGTCCAAAAGCACAAAAACCTGGTGGCCGCCCCTGTTAATCAGATTGGGCGCTGCCCACAAATGGTTAGATTGGGGAGATGCTCAATTTTAGGGGGAATTGTTTCAAATTGAAAGTATCAAAATTTGGTAGCGGCCTTCGTTAGGCGTTGTGAATCGCTAAATAGCCTTCATAAGGCCATTTCCTCCTTCATGTTTACAATGCCACAGTGTCAAAGCCCGATGATTAATCCGTCTTTAATAATCTAAAACGTCGCCGCGAAATACATCGTTTTGGGAGAATGAAAATCGCGGAAGCAGAGGCTGGATTGGGCAGCCTGCATTCTGCTTGACTTTTCCGGTGGCGGGTATATCGTTTCGGGATTCGTACGGAACCCAGGTTCAACTGCACCCGAGTAGAAACCAATTTCTAAAACGAGAGGCACCCATGGCAGCGAGCTCAATCCCCAGCCCAGACCTTGAACTCACCATTGAAAAGAATGGAGATGAAACCACCATCCGCGGCACCGGTAAGATCACCTCGGCCAGCGCCGATTATTTCCAGACGACCATCCGCGGAGCGATCCCCGGCAACAAGAAAATCGTGCTTGACCTTACAGGCGTTGAATACATTGACAGCTCCGGCCTGGGCGCGCTGGTGAGCGTCTATATGGCTGCCGGCAGGGCGCATTGCGAACTGGAATTGGCCAACCCGAAGCCGCGCGTGCGCGATCTGCTAAAAATCACCAAGCTTTCCACCATTTTTGAAGGGCACCAGTTTGGTGGACTCTGATTCGCCAGGCTTCAATGCACAGGCCCTGTTTCACAGATCGCGGCTTCGGAGATCTTTTATTAGCGTATCTTTTATTAGCACATCTGTGATCATAGCGTTATTGTTCGCCATGCCAGTAAGAACTATCAGCGGCCTACCGTCCCATGCGGCTGGCTCGCAGCCGCCTGAATACACCTTTAAGATTGTTCGCGACTATCCGCACGATCCCGCGGCATTTACCCAGGGACTTGTCTATCATGGCGGCTTTCTCTATGAAGGCACCGGGCTCAACGGCCAGTCGCAACTGCGCAAGGTCCGCATGGAAACCGGTGAAGTGCTCCAGCATATCGATCTTTCCCGCGAATACTTTGGTGAAGGCATCGCAATTGTCCAGAACAAAGTGATCCAGCTTACGTGGCGGTCACACATCGGCTTTGTCTATAACTTCACGGATTTCAAGCTTTTGCGGCAGTTTTCTTATTCAGGTGAAGGCTGGGGGCTCGCTTCCAGGAATAATGAGCTTTTTATGAGCGACGGCACGGCCGAAATCCGCGTGCTTGACGCTACCACGCTCAAGGAAAAACGGCGCTTCACCGTCCACGACGGCGCTACTCGTGTGGATCAATTAAATGAGCTGGAATTCGTGGAAGGCGAGCTCTTCGCCAACATCTGGCAGACTGACCGCATTGCCCGCATCTCCCCGCAAACCGGCAAAGTGGTGGGCTGGATTGATCTCACTGGACTGCTGAGTCCAATTTATCGCCGACAGGAGGGCGCGGTGCTGAACGGAATTGCTTATGATGCAACACACAAGCGCCTGTTTGTGACCGGCAAACTGTGGCCAAAGATTTTTGAGATTCAACTTGTGCCGAAACACGCTGTTCCGCAGCAGCAAAGGGTCAATCCTTGAACTCTAGGCACACAGACCTAACCTATGGATTCATGGTGACTTCTCTCTTCTGATTTTTGATAACATGAGCGGAGCGTTAAGGGACGCATCCGGTCCGCGGAAAGGGTAGAAGCCCACCTCGATACAACTCATCTTTGCGAACCTTCTTTCAGCCCGAGGGTGCGGACAACGGGCGCATACGCGAAAGGAGGTCGCCATGCCGACCGATTCCTCTGAAGCCACTCGCCCGCTGCCCAATCGTCCTAATCTCCGCCATCTGAAAGACCAGGCCAAAGATTTGTTGAAAGCCGGACAAGCCGATTCCCTGACGGATGCCCAATACAAAATCGCCCAGCTCTATGGATTCGCCAGTTGGCCCAAGCTGAAAGCGCACGTGGAAACGCTGGAAGAAATCGGTCAGCTCAAGCAGGCGATCGACAGCAACGATTTTGCAACGGTGAAAAAGCTGATGACCCGCAATCCCGCGCTGCACAGCGCTCCGCTGGGCTACAACAAAAACGGCCCGCTTACGTGGGTGGCAGAATGCCGCGTGCCGTGGGAGCCGCCCTCTGCAACACGGCTCGCCATGGCGGAGTGGATGATCGACCACGGCTCTGACGTTCATCAGGGCGGTGATGGGCCGCTGATGCGCGCGGCGCTCGTAGGCCATCGCGTACCCATGATGGAGTTGCTCGTCTCTCGCGGCGCAGATGTGAATGCGCAGTGGAACGGATATTTCCCCATCATCTTTGCTCCATGTGAAACCGTGGAGCCTGCGCCACTGAAATGGCTGCTGGACCATGGCGCCGACCCCAGTTGCCCGAAACCCCGCAGCAAGTATCCGGGAACGGCGCTGGATTACGTAGTTCGCACCTATTCGCGCTCAGAGCAGTTGGGCCAGTGCATCAATCTGCTTGCTGAAGCCGGATGTGCTACCCGGTACAACCTGCCGCCGGTACTGGACCTGCTGCGTGGACGCATCGATCTGCTGCGAGACCATCTTGATGCCGAGCCAGCGTTGGTGGATCGACAATTCGGGGAGCTTGATTTCGGCGCGACAGCCCAGCGCCGACTTACGCTGCACGGCGGAACGTTGCTGCACGTAGCCGCCGAATATGGCAATGTTGAGGCCGCTCGATTGCTGCTGGATCGCGGAGCAGACGTGAATGCTCGGGCCACTAAGGACGAAGCGGGAGTCGGCGGGCAGACGCCGATCTTCCATGCAGTGACGCAGTTCTACGATTGGGGCTTTCCTGTGGCACAGCTCCTGGTGGAAAGCGGAGCTGACTTGTCAGTGCGGGCGAAGCTGCCCGGCCACTATGAGCAGCCGGATGAAGTCGTGGAGTGTACGCCGCTGGGCTATGCTTTGCTCTTTCCCGGCGGTCCTGAAGAAAGTAAAAGTGCGCTTTTGCTGCGGGCGCGAGGCGCGCCGGAGTAGAAGGCGCTTACCGCAATCCCGTCTTGCGCAAAATTTTTCCTGCTGCGCGCCTTGCAGCCAAAACTCCAGACGCAAGAAACGGTTTGGGATCGACCCAGTTCCACCAGCCATAAGATTTCGCGCGCGCCACATGGCCGAGAAAAGTCATGCGGCTGAGGGAATGCTGGGGTTTTATTTCTTGGAAACACGCGGCATAGTTGTGGTATCCAATCCAGGTTGTGCCATCGCGCTGTTTGGGCGGAGCAGGGTCAGCGGTTTGCGAAACGGCGGATTGGCCAACCAGATCGAGATATGCAAGATGAGGCAGATTCACGCCTGCATCGGCAAAGAGTCCGTTGTACCAGGGCAGCCGCGTGTTCATCTCAATGAAATAATATCCGCCATCTTTTTGCCGATACTTGAACTCAAGCGATCCCAGGCCACGATAGCCCAGCGCCAGAATCAGCTTGCGGCCTTCCGCTGCCAGCGCTTCATTCTTTTCCGTTTGGCCGTAACACATGCTGCCATATCCGGCGGGATATTGCCGCAGCTTGCGCACCGTGGACCAGGCCGCGATCTTCCCCTCGGCGTCTACCAGCGCAGTGTACTGAAAGACTTGGTCGTCAGCGCCTTCAATCAGTTCCTGCATCAGCGTGGCGCCCTTCATCTGCGGATACCGGGCAAAAAAATCCTGCGCTTCCTGCGCGTTCTGCGCGATCAGCACCTTGGCGGTCTCCACGGGAAATCCTGCTGTGTAACGATGTATCGGCTTAATCAAAGAAGGATAGACAAAGTCACGCGCCACCTGCGCCATGTCATCTTCCGAACGAGTGATGTGCGTTCGCGGAACCTTTATTCCTGTGCGCTCGCAGAATCGCACCACTGATCCCTTGTCCACGATTGTGTTGAACAGATCCGGAGGCACCCAGTGAAATAAAAATCGGTCTTTGAACTCTGCCTGACGATGGGAAAGAAAGCGGGCAAACCAGTCCGAGGTCGCAAACAATACCGGCTTCTGTTTGAAGCGCGCGGCCCATTCCAATATCAGGCGGCACAGCATATCTTCATTGGCTATGCTGTCTCCGGCATAAGCCCGCGGCTGGTTAGGATCATCGGGATAAACAAAGCATTCGCGGACGTACTTGGAATAGCGCAGCGGATCGCGCAGCTTGTCATTGAGCGCGTACACCGGAACACCGTGCCGTCCCACGCTGCGCGTAATGCCGTAAGCGGAAATATCCAGTCCTTCCACAAATACCGGCGAAATGTCGCGTGGCGCAGTCATTTTTATTTTTCGGCGTCCGTCGCGGATTCTTTCTCGCTGCCCTGCGGCTTGGATTTCAACTCCAGCGGCGCAGTTTCATCTTCCAACTGGCCCAGCATACGGCGCACCAGGTCACGCACGGAGATTCGTAACTCATACAGCAGCTCACCGTACCAGCCCTTGCGGAAGATGAATACACGATAGTTGGTGCGCCGCGCTGAAGCCCAGCGGCTCTCGTCCCATGTGGCAGGCCCAACAAAGTCAAATTCGTGGAGCCCACGCTCAGGCGTTTGATTCAGAATTTCATTCACCAGTAGTTGCCCAGGACCATGACGGCGAAAAGCTTCGTCATAGCCTGCTTTGGCCAGAAAATACCGGCCGCGCAAGTTGAAACCAAAATGTCCGGCGATCGGCTTGCCATTTAGTTCAAGAAAATCGAGTGAGAGATAACCATCGCGCGCGGCGGCTTGCGCTACAGAATCGTAAAACTGGCGTGTGCACGGATCGCACTTGATCGCGGTGCCCTCCTCGCCCTTCCAGCCGGAAGCTTCCAGCGCATAAAACTTTTCCAGCGCTTCAGGATCGGCAGCGCTGTAATGCTTGAGCGCCAGAGTTCCCTGCTCTTCCAGTTGACGACTGGCGCGCCTGAGGTGCGAGCGAAACTTGGGCCGCGTGCCCGCAAACCATGGCGGCTGCGCCGCTTTATCTGATGTCGAGGTTGCTGAAGCAGCGATTGGCAGATATAAAGTCTGCGACGTGCGCTTGCGCGCTGTTCGACATCCATCTAACTCCGCCAACGTTACCAGACGATCCAGCGCGCTACCATCCACCACATTGGTAACGTCCAACGTGTCCCAGTGCGGCAATTCTTTTGCGGCCTGCCAAATCGCCCTAAGCGCAGCTTCGCCTTCCGGGCCGGGACAGACGGTGAGACTGGCGCGCAACGAATGCACATTTGCCGGAAGCGTGAGCTGGAAAACGGGCAGACCTGACATTACGCTTCGGCGGCGAACCAGCGGCAGAACGCCTCTTAAGCGAGCGCCCGCCCACGCGGAGATAAGGACGACTTCAGCCTTTGGATCGAAGGCCTGCAAATATGCCTGCGCCCATTCCGGACGGTAAAAAACTTCTTCGTCGCCAGACTCGTCGCACAAGAGCCGCCAGTCATCGGCGATCTGTTCAACCAGTTCGTGGCCGCCGCGCTGTACGCGCACGGAGAAGTGTTGTTCCGGAATTTGCTGCCCGCGCTCTGCCGTCATTGTTTCTGCTTGTATGTCTGGAATCTAACAGACTGCGCGGGCATTATGCCAAGCACCAAGGTACTGATCTATTGATCAACCCAATTCTCTTACTGCGTCTGGTGTAAAAACTTTTGCATGTTCTCAGCTTGCAGTTGCTTGAATTCAACGCAACTGGTGATCCGCTGCAGGCTTTGCTGCAGCGCGCGCTCTGCGCCGGGGGCGCGGTGATCGGCAAAAAACTGCTTAATTTCGTCGTGCTTCTCGATCGAACAGAATCCGCCTAGCGCGGAGACCGCGCCACTGCCGCCAAAGCTGGTCACCTTTTCCGCCAGCGAATCCCAATGCGATTTGAGATAGTCCCATGCCATCTCTTGCGCGGAAGAGTTGGCCAGCAGCGCTGGAAAAAGTCGGACGTAATCCTGCTGGCGGATCTTTCCCTGATCAATGAGCGTCAGGGTGCGCTGCGCCAACTCTGGCTGGCGGAAAGATGTAAGTGCGAAAAGGAAGTGATAATAATCTTCAGTACTGCGCGCGTTCGCCATGCCTTGGGCGAACTGGTCGTAGAGCGCGGCATCGCCATTTTCAGCGGCCACTGTAAGCGCCGGGCCGATAATAGTGCCTTCCACTGAGCTAGCATCCTTTATATAAGACTGGGTAATTTTCTGTGCCGCTGCGATGGCGTCAGGTTCGCCGGCGCTGCCCAGGATTCCCAGCAGGCTGGCCCGCAAAGCCTTCTGCTCGTCACTATCATTGGCGCCGGCGCTCCAGCCGACTTCTTTGGCCAGCGGCTCAAACTGCTGTCTTACCAGCTCGCGATACTCTTTCTGATTTTGCTCCGGCACCAGCGAGCGGCCAATCGTATCCATGTGGCCGGCAATAAATTCGACCACCTGGCGATTGCGCTCCGGACGGAAGTCGCGTGCGACATTCAGGAAAGTTCCCACTGGCTCTTTGCCGGCCCGCACCATTGCCCACAGGTCTTCAACAAAGGCAATCCGCTCCGGTACCGTCAGATCTTTTTCAGCGGCGGAGGCTGCATTCAGCAGGCTTTTGGGATCCTGATAGAGAACGCGATAGTAGCCCTTGGCGTCGCGGTTGGCAAAAATCCAGTCGCTGCAAGTATTCGCCGTAAAACGTGCTTCCGGCTTATCTACGAGATAACAAGACGATCCCGCACCGGTTGCGGCTTTGGTGCAGATGGGAATTGACCAGACCTCAGCCTGCTTTGGGACATTTCCAGAGGCGAATAAAAGAAATCGCTGCTGCGAAAGCTCCAGCGTCTGCTTGCCACCTGAGCAACTTGCGCTCACTGTGACCAGCGGCACGCCGGGCTGCATCACAAAGGTCGGCATGATTTTATCTACGGGCTTGCCGGAAACCTTTGCCATGGCCTGCCAGAAGTCTGCCGAGGTAGCATTGCCGTTGGCATGGGCCTTCAGGTAAGCGTTCACGCCGTTGCGGAACACCTCCGGCCCCACGTAAGACTCCAGCATGCCAAGCACGGCCCCGCCTTTTTGGTAGGTGATGCCGTCAAACATTTCTTTGATCTCGGCCGAGGTGCGCGGATCACCATGGATGGCCCGCGCCGCGCTCAGTGAGTCCAGCCCGATGATGCGTTGCGACGTCGCCGCTTCATCGTCCTCAAGATGCCACTCAGGATGCCATGCTCGAATGGGCTTGCGTTCCATCCATGTGGCAAAGCCTTCATTGAGCCAGATGTCATCCCACCACGCGGCGGTCACCAGATCGCCAAACCACTGGTGCGCGATCTCATGCGCGACTACGGTGGCGTGCCCCTGCCTGCTGAAAACAGAGGCTGTTTTCTCATCCATGAGCAGCGCAGTGTCGCGATAGAAAATGGAAGCGGTGTTCTCCATGCCGCCCCACTCGTAATCTGGAATGGCCAGCATGTCGAGCTTTTCAAATGGATACTTGATGCCATACCACTGATTATAGAAATGGACCGACTGCGCGGCAGCATCCAGCGCGAACTGGCCATATTGCTTTTTGTCGGGCTCGGCGCAGACGCGGATGGGCGTGCCATCCACGGTGCGCTCCAGGCACTGCCAGTCGCCGATGGCCAGAGCGACAAGGTAGGTGGACATCCGGGGCGAAGTTGAAAACGTGATCTTGTGCCGCGTAGAGCCGGGCAGAGGCTCGTCTTTTACAATGCGCCCGTTGGAGATGGCCGTATCGTTCTTGTCCGCGATGACAGAAATGTCGAACGTGGCTTTGAAGGCTGGTTCGTCAAATCCGGGAAACATCATGCGCGCATAAGTGCCTTCAAACTGCGTAACGGCATACTGCCGGCGCGCCGATTTGCTTAGATACAACCCGCGCAAGCCGGTGGTCAGCTTGCCGGAAAATTTTAGATGCAGGACGATAGCGCCTTTAGGTACAGGCCTGGAAAAAACGAGCCGTACCATTTCATTCGGCTGGTCATACGTGACCTGCGCGGGCAGAGCGGACATATCGAATCCCGGTAGCGCTTCCGCCAGGCTGATTTCCAGTCCCAGCGAATTCAGCACGATCTCACTCGTGGACTGCTGCACATGCACGTTGATGGTCTCTTCGCCAGAAAACTTTTGCTGGCCGATGTCAGGGTCAAGAAACAGCTTGTAATGATTGGGGACAATGGTCGCGGGCAGACGCTGCGCCTGGAGCGTTGCCGCTGAAATAGTAAGGAAAAGAAATACGGTGAACGTAAGCCGCGCGCGAAAAGAAGAAAGAATCAACATGATAATGGCCTCAAGGGAATGGCTATCTTACCAAGAATGCGTGGTCAAGATTGCCGTGCCATGGCTTTCTGGATTGCCTTGATTGCGTCGTTAATGTTCTTACGTTCCACTTCGGTCAATCGGGAAAGATGTTTGGCCAGAAATTTTACCCGGCGCTTGCGTCCCTGCCACAGGACTGCTGTTCCCTTCTCCGTGGCCTCAAGCACCACGGCGCGACGGTCCTGCTGATTCACGGTGCGTCGGATGAGGTTTTCAGATTCCAGGGCGTCGACAATGCGGCTCATCGTGGGAGGGCGCACCTGCTCTGCCCGAGCCAAATCATTCAGAGACATGGCGCCGCCAAAGACGAGCACGGAAAGCGCCGAGAGGCGTGCTGGCGCAAGGCCGCTGGCCGCATCCTGGACCCGGACTTGGCGCAGTAGATGGATGGCGGTACTGTGCAGGCGGTCCGCCAGTTCCTCGGTTTTGGTCAACTTCGACATTCATTAGCCCTGCTAACTATTCTCTTGACACACCAATGATATTGCATATTTAATTAGCCTTGCTAAATATATCAGGTTTCAGCAGGGGAGGCTGTTCTATGGCAAATGCAGTGCAACTTTCACGGATCACGGCCATCATGCTTGGTGTACGCGATCTCCCGGCAGCGATGGCTTTCTACAAAGACAAGCTAGGGCTCAGTGTAATCATGCAGGAGCCTGCATTGGCCCTGCTGCAATGCGGAAACGTGATGCTGGGCTTGAGCCCGCGGCATATGAACGCTGCTCCGCTGGCTGAAGCCGTGGAAGTTTCTTTTGGGGTGGACAATCTCCGGGCCACGCACAAATCGCTGGGCGAAAAAGGCGTGGCGTTTCTGAGTGAGCCGCGGCAGGTCACGCCCACGGACTGGGCCGTCCACTTCAGGGACGTGGATGGACATTTGTTGTCATTATTCGGGCCGGAAGGCAAAGCTTAGTCGCTGTATGACGATTTCAGCGATGCAGGAATTTGCGGCGGGCATCCGGCCAGAACTCATGCAGCAAGTTCATTCCGGCATCGCGCAACAAGGTAAAGCTGACGGAAGTTCCAACAGGACCCATGCCCTGGCGCTCTCCGGGAACATAAAGATCTGCAACGGCGCGTGAGGCAGCGATGCTGAGGATGCGCGAAGAATTAAAAGTCTGCCCGCCGCTATCAGTACGCGTGATCAGCACGCGGCTCATGGCATACAGAGCACGCTGAAAAAACGGCAGGTCAGGATTGCGGAAATATCTGGGGTCCTGCTTGAGCAGCGTCGGGAAGAAAAAGCGCTGGAAGAAAATGTCAGTCTCATTGGTAGCCAGGTTGATGCCGTAGGCCTGGCCCTGGCCGCGGAAGCCGGTTTCATATTCGCGATTCAGATGCTTGCCCTTGGCGCGGTCGGCTGCTTCGTCAATGGCGGCGTTGGCGAAGGTGCGCGGCGAATACGTGCTGTGAAGAAATACATCAAACTTTTGCCGTGCCGTGAGCGGCTTCCACTCGCTAAGAGACGGATACGGTTTCCCGTCGATGGCGCGGTTCACCTGCTGCTTGACCATGTACTTCATCTGTTGAATCTTGGTGAGCGCGGGCAGCAATGGCGCTTCCGCCAGGGCCATCAGGCTACCTGAATCTGCAGCCATGAGGCCTGTGGATTCTGCGGCATCTAAACGCTGGCCCTCTGCTAAAGCCAGAGCACCGGCGAAGATCAAAAGCAAACTGATATGGAAGAACAAACGCTTCATTATCTGACCAGAAACCGCTGAATTTTGAGTTGGTCAACTTTGGAGTTGGCCCCTACACCTAACTTCGCAGGAGGTACATCTCTTACATACTTAGAACTAAGGCCTGGAAGAGAGGTTGCAGAACTAAGAAAAAAATGCAGCTCTGGTCTGGGTTTTTGAATCGCTGGGGCAGCAGCTTTGGCCTGAGGCCGCTATACTCAAGGCCCAGCTATACTTCTTTTCACGATGAGCGCATTACAGCAGCCACTGCCCGGTGCTTCCTGGTTTGATGTCTCTGATCCCAATTCACCAGAGTTGGACAAGCTGGCTGAGCGCTTTGGTTTCCATGAGTTGCAGATAGAAGACTGCCGCCATCGCCCGCAGCGGGCCAAGATGGAAGAGTATGACAACTACATCTTCTGCGTGCTCAAGCACTTGCGCAACGATGCTGACTTTACCTTTGAGGACTTTGATCTCTTTCTGACAAAAAATGAACTGGTCAGCGTGCACGAACCAAACTCCGACATCCTGGAAAAAGCTCGGGGCCGGGCCGAGCAGAGCAAAGTCACCGACGTAGACAAAATCTTCTATATCCTGCTGGACACAATTGTGGACGAATATTCCCCGGTGCTGGACCGCATTGCCGATGAGACTTCTGAGATTGAATCCATTGTGCTGGAGTTCCCAGAACCAAGGGTGCTGGCGCGGATCTTTAAGCTCAAGCGCAACCTGATTGAGTTTCGGCGCGCAGCCGGCGGAATGCGTGAAGTGGTGAACGCGCTGGTGCGGCGCGAAGGCGGGCTGCTTTCCGACAAGTTCGATCCTTACCTGCGCGACGTTTACGACCATGTAGTCCGCACTACGGAATTTATTGAGACCTACCGCGACCTGCTCAGCGGCGCGCTGGATATTTATCTTTCCGCCGTTGCCAACCGGACCAATGAAGTCATGAAAGTTCTCACCATTTGGGGCACCATCGCTCTGCCCATGGTAATTATCACCGGTTTTTTCGGAATGAACCTGCCGCTGCCCTGGCAACACAATCCTCACGGAACCATGTATTCCGTGGGCTTGATGGCGCTCACCACCGTAGCCACGCTGGTGTACTTCAAGAAGAAAAAATGGTTCTGAATAGATTTTGGAGGCGAAGCCAAGTTCTTATTGCACAGACTGTACTATCTGTTATAGTACGGCAGTGATTCCCTTTCGCGTTCAGTTCCGGCCAGGCATATCGCTTTATGAGCAGGCGGTCTATGCCGCCAAGAAAGCGATCGTCTCCGGGGCGGTGCAGCCGGGCGATCCTTTCCCTTCCGTCAGAACGTTGAGCAAAGAACTGAAAATCAATCCCAATACGGCCCACAAAATTGTGACGAAACTGGTGAATGATGGACTGCTGGAGACGCTGCCAGGGATCGGGAATGTTGTGGCGCATTTGCCGGAATCCAGCAAACAGGAGCGAACGGAGCTGCTGGGCAATGAAATTGAACAGCTCGTGGTTGAAGCGAGAAAGCTGGGAATCGAATTCACGGAGGTTGTGCAGGCAATGGAAGCGCATTGGAAACGGCTGGGGCAACCGAAGCGCCACAAGGAACACGGTAAGGAGGACTCAAGCAGTGAGTAGCGCAATTCGAACAGAGAACCTAAGCAAACGCTTTCTAACTGTGCGAGCCCTGCGGCAGTTGAATCTGGAAATCCCGCAAGGCGCGATTTATGCCCTGGTGGGACCTAACGGCGCGGGCAAGACAACAATGATCAAAGTGCTAATGAATATTTTGCATCCCACCCAGGGCAGCGCCGAGATATTGGGAACAGACTCCACCAAACTGAGGGGTGATTGGTTGGCGCAAATCGGCTACGTTTCTGAAAACCAGGAGCAGCCTGAGTGGATGCGAGTTGACGAATTTTTTGATTATCTGCGTCCGTTCTACCCCAATTGGGACCGGGACCTGGAGAGCGCGCTGGTGCGGCAGATGGCGTTGCCCATGGACAGGAAACTCAGGCACCTTTCGCGGGGGATGAAGATGAAGGCTGCGCTGGCGAGTTCCCTGGTTTACCGTCCGAAATTGATCGTGCTGGACGAACCGTTCTCAGGCTTGGATCCCTTGGTACGCGATGAATTGGTGGAAAGCCTGCTGGAGCGCGCCAGTGAAGCCACGATCCTGATTTCGTCGCACGATCTGGCAGAGATAGAAAGCTTCAGCAGCCATGTGGGCTACATGGAAGAAGGGCAGCTTAAATTTTCCGAGGAAATGAGCAGTTTGACCAACCGATTCCGTGACGTGCAGGTCACGCTAAATGAACCAGCCACGGCGCTGCCGAACCTACCCGCAAGCTGGCTGCAACCGGCGAGTTCCAGTACAACGTTTCAATTTATTGACAGCCAGTTCGATCAGGAACGCACACGGGCGGCAATTCACTCTGCCTTCAGCAATGTGCGCGACATAACTTTTACTCCGATGACCCTGCGGGCAATTTTCCTGGCGATGGCCAAGAGCGGCCGCCGCGTGGATTAAGGACCAAACGTTTATGAGCCAGACGATTCACATTTTCAAGAAAGACCTGAAGCGGTTTTCATGGGAAATTGTGTTATCGATCCTGCTGCTGGTGTTATATGCATGGTGCCAGCCCGTGCTGTGGGGGCCTATTGACCGCCTGAGCTATGACGGCGGAACGGTAACTGCATTGCGCTACGCCGGGGCTTCTATGCTGGGCATATTGCTGGTGCTGGGATGGATGGCAATCCTGGTGCGCGTGATTTACGAAGAGTCGCTTACAGGCGACCGCCAATTTTGGGTCACCCGGCCTTACCGCTGGCAAAGTTTGCTGGCTGCCAAAATTTTATTCGTTTTCATTGTGATCAATCTGCCATTGTTTGCGGCACAACTTTGCCTTGTTGCAGCCGCGGGCTTCGCTCCCTTTCGGCATTTTTCCAGAGTGCTGGCCTTGAACCTGACGCTGGCCATTCTGCTGTTGCCGTTGGCAACACTCGCGATGGTAACGGGAGGGAAAAGGCAAATGACCCGCGCCATCATCATGGTCTTGATATTTCTGGTGGCATCGGTGTGGCTGGCACAAAGCTTCTCCGGCTTCTTCTTCGCCTTCGATGTGCGAGGTGCTGGGTCCGGTAGGACAGGGACCTGGCAATGGCTAGTATGGGCGGTGATGGTGGGCGTGGCGATCGTCGTTATCGTGCGGCAATATGCATTGCGCAAGACTGCCCAAGCCCGATGGATCCTGGTAGGCTCGGGACTTGCGCTCATTCTTATGGCCGCAGCCGAGCCCAAACCTCGGTTTCCTGAAGCTGAATACCAGCTGCTGGGCGCCGGCGCGGACGGCTACTTTGAAATAAAGATGCCGCCGGAAAGTTCACATGCAGGACGCATTTTTGCGAGCCCCATGCCGGGAGAAGGGAAAAAGACTATCTGGATGACTCCCAGGTTCATCGGCGGCGAAATGGCAGAAGGCCTGGTTGCACAGGCGGAAGCAATCAAGCTGACTTTCCTGGCTCCAGACGGCACACAATGGAACTCCGATTGGCAGGGGATGAACGCGGTCCTGAACCACAATGACAGTGGCACGGTCGATGCGTCGGCACTGCAATCGCGCAGTCTTGGCACATTCATCCAGTTGGACCGTACGTTCTGGGACAAATTCAAGGATGTTCCCATCAATCTTCAAGTGGAAGTTGCCTCCACACTTTATCGCGACCATGGTGGCGCGGCATTCATTTTGAACCAAGAGGAGTTTAAGATCCAAAACGTGGGAACCTGTATTGTTTCACAACTTTCCGAAATCTTTATTTCCTGCCGTTCGCCGTTGGCAGGTATTCCAATGGTTGGCGTGAGCGTCCGGCTCTTCAAGAACTGCGGTGGGGAACACGATCCGAGTGCGCCCATCTATCAGAGCTATGCATGGTGGCCGGGCTCTGAGCAATGGAGCGGTGAATTCGGGCTCAACCCGGTCAGGCAATTCGGGCTTTCTGTATCACATGAAGCTGCCGGACAGGCTCTGACCACCTGTCCTGAATCCACTTTCATGGTGCATCTGCCAGATAAAATTCGCCGCTTCCGCATACAAAAAAGCTTTAACGGTGTAAAGCTTGCAGACATGGTTCCTCAGCAATAACTTTGGCGCGCGAGAAAAATTCATCCTGATTGGGAGCTTGTGCACTACGCTTCATTGCGCGCGGGCCTAAGGAGCTCTATCACTTTTGGGAATGCGACGTGCTGGTCTGCGAGGTCAACACCAGATACTTGCCTTCATCGCTGTTGATCTCTTCCAGATCGAGGAGAGGCGCATGGTTTCCTTGCCTGGTAAGCCGCATTCTGAAGTAATAGATCTTGCCGGCCTCAGCATTGAAATTGGCCAAGGCCAGCCGCTTGCTGCGGATGGAAAACCGCGATTGCCACTGAGTACAGAGATGGTACTCACCGGGAGCAACAGAGCTTGACAGAAAGGAATTGCCGTTCACCGCTCCGATCCAATCGCCATTTAGACCGACACGGGCAACGATTTCACATCCTTTGCACAATATGTCCTGCTGGGTTCCGTCCTGACCGATTACATAGAACAGCGCCTTGCCGGCCTCCGGCTGCGCCACGGAATGCTCTGCATTGCTGGTCTTTAGATCGAATTTGGTTTCCTCTGGACCGCATGCTGCCACGGCGCCGGCAATTTCTCCCTTATCCTTATCGGTAATGTGGTCACCCTGTGCCAGCGCAGAAGAAGCCAACAAGATGATTGCAAGAAGAGCCTTCATTCCAAACCTCCTTCGATTGCAGACAGCTACTCCGGATCTTAGGATGCTGGTAGTAAGGTGGAGGTTTTGTTGCGTGAATTTGTGTTTAGGATAGGCAAAGCAGCGCCAGCTCGGTCAATTTCTGCAGCGGATCGCCGACGACCAGAGGCTCGCGCGGCGTGCATCCCGGATATGCCCGGTTGAAAAGTTGAGGGTGGCGCAATCGGGATCAGGGACCTGTTGATGACCAGTGAATTTATTTCTGGAAAGCAGTTTTCAACAGAAAGGCGTGGTTTTGCATAGCTAGCAGCCACAAAGGATCTCAAGCACAATAAAGCAGCAGCTCATGACCACCCTCAGCGACTTCAAGGAAACGGTGCGGCAGCAGGCGGCCTTGTCCGCGGTGGGCACTGTATGGTCTGGGAGCATGCTTCCGCCTTTTAAGAATGGGATTGGTGTTGGGATGCGCCAGCAGGTTTCGCAGTTACGATTCTGCCGCCATCATGGACCTGAAGCTCGTAACCACCCGTGCTGATCTTCAGGAACTCGATCCAAAGACCAGAGCGACTGGCGGCGTTAAAGCGGTTTTGCGAAACCGGAATCAGCGCGATCCTGGGCTGACCAGGCATGGCAAGAGACAGACGGCCGTTTTCAAGTGTGATCGAGAGCGCCACCTGATCTGGTGATTGGACGACATACACACCTACGTAGGACCGAAGGACCTGCTCAGGCACCTCAACCGGGATGGACGGCAATGAAGCGGACGGGCCTACTGTCTCTTGCTGCACACCCAGGGCCGGCGACGGAGTGACTGTTCCATACTGTGCATGGCTGAGCCCCTTGGGCAGAATCGCGTTTACGCCATAGTTGAACAGAAAGCAGACGCCACAAAACAGAGCCAGCGTTAGCGCAGCGCCATAAACCAGGATAATTCGACGAGGCTTGAAAGGCTCGAGAGAGTAAAACATGGGCCCAGCATCAATCACAGACGGCGATGGTTCCTGCCAGAATTCCGAACGCAACGTTGATTGACGCAAGACTGAGACGAGCGAATCGACCAACAGTATAAGTCTGGCACGAGTTCCACGTGTATGGTCAAAGATCGCCATCATCTCGTCGCCAAAGCGCTGTTTGAAGCGGTGTGGATGAAGCCGGAGCAGCCGGGAATAAATGACGCGAAACATCATCAACTCCTTGTCTTGACCGGGCGCAGCCGCGACTTGGCCTGCCGGACGACGCCTTCCAGCCTGGCTACGTCGGCGGCAAGCACAGTACGTCCTAGAACGGTGAGCTTGTAATAGCGGCGGCGCGGGTCATCATCTGCAGGACGCTGGCCAAGTTCCTCCACCATGCCCCGTTCAATCAGCTTTTGCAGGTTGTCATAAAGAGTGCCTGGACCAAGTTTGTAATGCCCGTCTGATTGCCTAGCAATCTCCTGCATGATGGCATAGCCATGGAGATCGTCTCCGGCAAGCACCAGCAGAATATGAAGTGCTGCTGGAGATAGAGGAAGAAAGCGTGTGAGATCCGGCTTCATAGATCGACATCCGTTATATCGGACATTGAGTTAGTTGTCAAAAAAGAGAAGTCTATAAAGCCGTTACAGCTCGGGACTTGGAATGGCAGACTCGGGAGTTACATCGATTGCCGGCGAAAAACTGCACCAAAGTTCTGGCATTCCCCTTCAGAGATTTTTCAAGCAAAATGATGTGAAGCGTCCATGACTACTCTCAGCGACTTTAAAGAAACGGTGCGGCAGCAGGCGGATATTGTCCGCGTGATTGGCGACTACATACAGCTCAAGAAAGCTGGAGCCAAGAACTTTAACGGGCTGTGCCCCTTCCATAACGAAAAGTCGCCTTCATTCTCAGTGAACATAGAGCGGCAGTTCTTCCATTGCTTTGGCTGTGGCAAGTCTGGCGACGTCTTCAAGTTCGTGCAGGAGCGCGAGCAGATCAGCTTTCCTGAAGCGATCAAGCTTGTGGCGGAGAAGATGGGTATTCCACTGCCCAGGATGCAGTACAGCTCTGAGAGCGAAGCCGAAGACGCAGGCAAGCGCGGCAAGCTGATTGAGATGCATGAGCGGGCCTGCAAGTTCTTTGAAGACCAGTTGCGGCGTCCGGAAGGAGCGCAGGCGCGTGAGTATCTGGCAGGGCGCGGGCTGAAAGAGGAGACAATCCGGACTTTCAGAATCGGGTTTGCACCGGACTCAGGATTCACGTTAAAAGACCGGCTGAAAGCCGACGTTAGCGAAGAGATGATGCGGGCATCGGGCCTGTTCTCATGGAAGGAAGGCGCGGAAGGAGCCGGAGGCGCAAGCTCCAGCGCCATGTATTCCAAGTTCCGCAACCGGATCATGTTCCCGATCGCCAATGAAAATGGAAAGATCATTGCGTTTACCGGGCGCACGCTGGCGAAGGATGAGAAGTCCGGGCCTAAATATTTGAACTCGCCGGAGACGCCGATTTATTCCAAGAGCCGCGTGCTTTACAACCTTGATCGCGCGAAGGAGGCGATCCGCAAGCTGGGCTACGTGATACTTGTGGAAGGCCAGATGGATTGCATTGCCGTGTATTCCGCAGGCTTCCACAACGTGGCGGCCAGTTCAGGCACGGCGTTCACGGAGACGCAGGTGCGGCTGCTAGGCAGGTTCAGCAAAGATATTGTGGTGAATTTTGACCCCGACACGGCGGGCGCGGCGGCCACCGACAAATCACTGGGCATGCTGCTGGAAGAGGAATTCAATATCCGGGTGCTGCGGCTGGAGGCGGGCTTCGATCCTGATTTGTTTATCCGGAAGAATGGCCCGGAGGCTTATGCGAAGGCGCTGAAGGGGTCGGCCAAATATTTTGATTATCTGGTGGAGCGCGCGTTGAAGCTTTTTCCCACGCGGAGTCCTGAGGGAAAGAAGAACGCGGTGAATTTTCTGCTGCCGCATATTCATCGGGTGCCAAACCGGATTGTTAGGGACGAATTGGCCAATGACATCGCGCAGAAACTGAACATCGATACCACGGTGCTGCGGCAGGAGTTCAAGGCAGCGGCAGTGAGCAGAGCGGCCGGCGGTCTGAGAAATCAACCGGACGAAGACGTGACGGCGTCGGAAAA
>DASXKZ010000057.1:0-26948 GCA_036496525.1 Candidatus Angelobacter sp. | reverse complement strand
AACTCTGATGATCCGGCAAAATTGCAGTAGCGCTCCTCTGCCCTATCCAGACCTCACGAATAATGGCACTGCCACAAAGCGACCAGCAGCACCGTTTCCGGCCCTGACAGCTGCCAGCTCTGCCGAAATCACCGCCATTTTGTGTATGCAAGGTTAAACTCTGGTGAAAAGAGCGGGGAGTATTACCAAAGTTATTGATTTACCCCATCTAATTACCATAAGGTGACTGCAGCGGATGTTGTGCAGCCATGTTTGGAAGGACAGCAGTCCGTGGCATCAAGGAGGGCTCGGTGGCGCGATTTTTTGCTGGTTTGGCGCGGCTTGCAAGGGGCACGGAGCTGCCGGTTCAAGTTGCTGCCGTCTGTTATCGGCTGAGCGGCTCATCTGTGGAATTCCTGCTCGTAAATACCAGCTCAGGAAAGTGGACTTTTCCCAAAGGTCGCCTGTGTCCAGCCCTGTCACCCAGTGAAAGCGCCGCACGTGAAGCCTGGGAAGAAGCGGGCGTTCACGGCAGAATTGAAGAAACTCACTTCGCCCATTACCTCGATACCAAGCGCACTTTAGGACACGATTCTCTTACCCGTGAAGTTCGCATAGCAGCGTTTCTCATGGAAGTTCATCGCACTGAGGACCCGCAGGAAAGCGGACGCAATCCAAGCTGGTTTTCTCCTCAACAGGCCAGAAAACGGCTTGCAGAAGGACGTCTTTCGCCGTATTCCAGGCAAATCGCCAAAATGATTGATGCGGCGGTGGATCAACTCGCGATGAAAAGCAGAAGGCAAGCTGAAATTCTTATGCGCATGCAAGGACGGCGGCGTCTGGCATCTGTCCGCTAACTGCTGGCCCGCGCCTCTCATTTGCTCTCTCATTGCTAATTGTTTGGCACAATGCAAAGCTGAACTGCTAACCTTAAAATATGCGCATTTCTTAGAGCTTTGCCAGTGACTTCCCAACGTCCAATTCGCAAAGACTCTGGCCTGGTTCATTGGATGAACGAGGTGCCAAGGGACGCCGACAGGGTTGCCGACGGCTTTGAAAACGAAGCAGTCCATGATCTTCGCGTCGCCCTTCGCAGATGCCGCTCAATGGCAGACGGATTCCGCGCCATAGATTCCGATAAAGATTGGAAGAGGATGCGCCGGCACGCAACCGCGCTTTTTGACAGCCTGGGAGCGTTGCGCGATTGCCACGTGATTACGGAGTGGGTACACAAGCTCGGCAAGGTGGATGATCCTATCGCGCATCAACTTCTCCGCTCTCTAGCTGCGCAGGAAACAGTGTTAAAACAACAAGCTAAAAGCGCGATTGATGCTTTTGATCGCAAACAATGGCAGATTTGGACGAACCAACTGGGCCAGCGCGCTCGACGTCTGCCGGTCGGTTCACATGTATTCCAGGTGCTTGCCCTGGAAAAATTTATTGCGGCCCGGAGGTTAGAATCTCCTGCGTTGAAATCGGGCAATGAAATTGCGTTTCACAGGTTGCGAATCGGCCTGAAAAAGTTTCGTTATGTGGTGGAAAACTTTCTCCCCCAACTTCACCATGAGTGGAAGGCTGGATTAAAGCAGGTCCAGGACTTGCTGGGCGAGATCCATGACCTCGACGTGGTTCGAGAATCGGTTTTGTCGGTGTGTGCGTCCGCTGATCCAGCGGCGCTGCAAAAATGGGGAGAAATCATAGCAGCCGAACGTCTGCAGCGCGTTCAACGCTATGCTGAACTCATGTCTGGCGAACAGTCGCTATGGCGTGTTTGGCGGTCTGCACTGCCTCAAGGCAAAGCCGCACGTGAAGCGTCGCTTAAGAAGCTGCAAGCCTGGTCGGCGTTTATGGATACCGATTTGGAGCATAACCGGCGCGTTTCCCGGTTCGCCGTTCAAATTCATGACAGTCTCGCGCGTTTTGGCATGTTGAAGGATGCCCATAAGAATTCTCGTGAGTTGTTGAAAGCTGCTGCCATGGTCCATGAAGTTGGGCGGTTCGCCGGCAATAAGGATCATCATAAGAGCACTCACCGAATGGTGAGCAGTCTGGACCGCGTCGTGGGATGGACACGGCAGGAAGTTATGGCCATGGCCAGCGTCGCTCGCTATCATCGCGGCGCTCTTCCTCAAGCCAGCCGATTGCGGGATATTCCCATTGCACAGCGAAAGATTATTACGCTGCTGGCCGGCATTCTGCGACTGGCCAATGCTTTAGACGACGAACGTGATGGCCAGATCCAGCGCATCAAGGTGAGCCAACACGCAAACTATATCGTGATACAAGCACAAGGGCTGCGCCAGGACAGCATGTTGGCAGAAAAGATTGCGGCCGCCCGTCACCTGTTGGAGATCAATTGCGGCGTTCCGGTATTGGTGCGGCCCATGCCCAATCGCACGACGCGAGCAACTGCTGGATGAACCTTTCTATGTACCAAAGAGTAATCATTTTTCACGGGATATTCACATAACCGTTGCGCGGCTTTAACCTTGAATTGCTACAAATATAGTGCATGCAGGGAAATTGCTTTGACACGGTAATTATCTCCGACTTGCACCTTGGTTCTGAGGTCAGCCAGGCGGGCGCTGCCCTTGCTTTCCTGCAATCTGTCCGTTTTAAAAGGCTTATCCTGCTGGGCGATATCTTTGCCGACCTGAATTTTCGGCGTCTCACCAAAGAGCATTGGAAGTTTCTGGGGCACATTCGAAAGCTTTCAAATCCGCGCCATGGCATTGAAGTGGTCTGGGTTGAAGGCAATCACGATCACGGCCTCACTGAAGTCATGTCGCATCTAGTCGGGATTCCTGTGTACCAGGAATTCGCGTGGAATTATGGCGGCAAGCGCCATCTGGCAATACATGGCCATCAATTCGATAGCTTTTGCGTAAGGAATACCTTCCTGAGCAAAGTCGGCCAGTTCATCTTTCTGCAATTACAAAAAATCGATTCCAAAAATCAACGGCTTGCCCGCTACCTGGATCGTCTTAACACAAGATGGTTGCGTCTCTCAGAACAGGTAGCACACGGCGCGCTCAGCTACGCAAAACCTGGCAAAGCTGAGCGCATTTTTTGCGGACACACCCACGCCGCACTGGCCCGGGAGCGTGATGGTGTTGAGTATTACAACTCGGGCGGTTGGGTCGATCAACGATGTACTTACATCGCCATCGGTCCGGAAGGAGTTGCTATCCATGAATACGTTTCCGAATTTAACAATCGTGATTCCAGCCAAGAACGAATTGCGGCTTTTGCCGACACTCCTGGAGTCTCTGTGCCGGCAGGACTATGGGCTGATGAAATCTACGAAGGTGTTCCTGGCTGATGCCGGTTCCACCGACGGCACACAGGAACTGGCCATGTCATTTGTAGGTCGGCTCAACATCGAGGTAATTCCAGGTGGACTGCCTTCAGTAGGGCGCAATGCTGGAGCGCATCGAGCCCGCACACCTTACGTTCTATTTATCGATGCTGACATGGAACTGAAGGACACGACGTTGCTGAGGCGCGCCATGGAACTGGCCGAGCGGCGCAAATTGCACTGCGTCACAACGAATATCTGGTGTTCGCAAGGATCCACTCGCGATCAGGTTCTTTACTTTGCCAATAATATCGCGCAATACGGATCGTTCCTGGTGAAGCCGTTCAGCACCGGCATGTTCATGCTGTTTGAAAAAGCCACCTTCGAGCGGCTTGGAGGTTTTCATGAACAGGCGCTATACGCCGAAGATTATCTTCTAAGCAAGAAGGTACAGAGCCGCAAATTCGGGATCGTAAGCGGCTGTATTCACACAACAAACCGGCGGTTCCGCAGTATGGGACATTTGAAAATAGTAAGCATGTTTCTCAAGACCATGCTGAACTCGTGGAACGACAATTATTTTTTGCAAGATCACGGATACTGGCGGCAGAAGGTCTAGAATCCAATTTGAGAATGGATAACGGATCCCCCAGCAAAACCCTCTCCTTCCCCGCCGATTTTGTCTGGGGAGTCGCTACGTCTTCCCATCAGGTAGAAGGCGGAAACTTAAACAATCAGTGGGCCACGTGGGAAGACCGGGGCCGAATCAAATCAAAAGATTGCGCCGGCTTTGCCTGCGACTGGTGGCGCAATGCGGAGAAAGATTTTGATTTGGCGAAGTCGCTGGGCGTGAATGCGCTGCGGCTCTCTGTAGAGTGGAGCCGCATTGAGCCCAGTGAGGGCCAATGGGATAAATCTGCGCTGGCAAGATACCGCCAGATGCTAAAGGCGCTGCATGAGCGCGGCATACGGCCGTTTGTTACGCTGCACCATTTCACCAATCCGCAATGGTTTGAAGCGAAGAGGGCCTTTGCTAATCCTCAGTCAGTGGGCCTTTTTCAGCGCTTCACGCAACGAGTGATAGGCGCACTGGGCGACCTCTGCCAAGATTGGACAACATTCAACGAGCCGAATGTCTATGTCTCTCTTGGGTATTTTCTGGGCGAATTCCCTCCGGGTAAAAAGGGGCGTGTCCTTGAGTCCGCACGAGTTACAAAAAACCTTTGTCTTGCGCATGCAGCCGCTTATCACACCATTCACTCCCTGCAAAAGCACGCCAGTGTTGGCTGGGCGCAGCACTACGTGGTGTTCAAGCCGCGCAGGCCGGAGTCGGCTATGGATCGCTGGTTGTGCGGATTTATTCAGCGGCGCTTCAATAACAACTTTGCCGAGAGCATCCAAAGCGGGCACGCGCCATTTCCGCTAAATAAATTCGGGCAAACTCTCCCTGAAATCAAAGGCACCTGTGACTATGTTGGAATCAACTACTACAGTAGATTGCGCGTAGGCTTTGCCGCCCAAAGTGCAAAGACTCTTTTTGTCCAAATCTCAGTTCCTCAACACAAGCCCCAGGGAGACTCCGGCGTTGAAGTTCCTTATGGCGAGGTCTATCCGGAAGGCTTGCGGCAGGCGGTGGAGCATTTCGCGAGTTTCAAGAAGCCGATTTACATTCTTGAAAACGGAGTCCCTGATCGCGAAGACCGTATTCGTCCATGGGCGATAGAATCCATTGTGGGACAAATGCACACGCTTCTCGCGGAAGGAATCGATTTACGGGGATATTTTCATTGGACCCTGGCAGACAACTTTGAATGGAATGAAGGTTGGCATCTCCGCTTCGGACTATACGAACTCGACCCGGCAACACAGACCAGAAAACCACGCTCCAGCGCACAAGTTTATGAACAGATGATCAAGCAGAGCAGCGGCAAGAATCACATCGTTGGGCATTTCAACTCGGAAACACAAGATTTAATCCAGAACGGATCTCATCTTGCTTTGAAGGAAATAGGCGTGCCGTCGCCCACAATCGTGACCGAGAACGAAGACGCATTCGGCAAGTAGGCCACCTTCTCCGAATGGACGCACAACTGCTTAGTCAGCATGAATGCGCCAGTTGGGAGTGTATGTCAGTTGCAACTGGCCAGTCACGTTGTGCTCCGCTGTGGCCTTGAGAGCGGGAATCAGCCAGCGCTCATACTGCACAAATGCATCCAGATGCAGATTGGAGCGGACTTTCCAGAGCAAATGCGTGCTGGCGTCGCTCTGTGTTCCCCCGCCGGGCAGGAACGATGAACTGGCTTTAACATCGCGATAGCTTATCTGGATGCTTGTCTCGGCGGATAAATGATACGTGCTCCAGCCCTGATAACTCCGGCCATCCCGCCCCGTAGCATTCCCAAACAAGACTCCCTTGTTTGTATTTGCATCATGATATTCGACGCTGTAGTACAGGAATGTTCCGCCATGATCCACGCCCATGAGCTGTGTCGATGCAGACTCAATGCGAAGATCGAGCCGGGAGATTCCGGGGAAATGCGAGAGATAGAGCCCTGGATTTATGGCGCTTCTGCGCGGACTGGCCAGTGGAGAAGGATCGTCGTCGCTATAGAAATCACTATACAAACTTAGCCAATTCCTCAACCCGGGAATCCTGTAGGAGAAGTCGAATCCCGATTTGCGGTCTCCGGGATCATTGGGATCGGTAGCCTTGAGGCCGCTATCGCCAAATGATGAGAAGTTTCTTTTCAATGCTTCCAGGGTAAAAGGATGGCCAACCCCAGCCCAGATTGAAGAGCGGGTAAATCCAAGCTCAAGATTTTGCGTGGGATGAAAAGTGACTTTTTGGAGATTGAAGAAAGGCCTTGCCGGGAACTGGTGCCCTGATAATTTGGCAAACTGAAACTCCGTTTTGATCTGGCCGAGGTAACGAAAGATCCAGGGTAGCTGAATCGGAGTAGTTTGCGTCAAATGCAGGCCATACATTGGATCAGTATTGTCGCTTAGCATTAAAGCGCCACTCTCGCCCGGCCCCAGCCACATGCTTTCCTTGCCAAAGGAAACCGCGAATTTGCCCAGTTGAACACCGGCATACATATCGAGTGGATAAAAACGGTCAATGGCCGAGACGGGAGACGGCGGCAGGACAGGATTCTGGTCGAGCGACGCGATCAGAGTGCTTTGCGCAGCGGTCAAAGGCCCACGTCCAGGAGCGTGCTGATATTCACCACGAGCATAGAAGAAAAATCTTCCGGCCACGGCGCTTCCTGAAGCGCCCGTAATGATGCTGTTACCTTCATCGTAAGGCCTGCCAAACTCATTCCAGATGGTTTGCCCAAAATGGTAGCTATCGCGCAATGGCACGCCGGAAATATTCTGGTAGCGGCCGTAAACGGAATCAATGCCTGCGCTGTAAAAGTGCTGCCCGTCCTGACTTAACTCTGACTTCATCAATTCAATTGTCCTGGCAATCCATGCAGGCGTGGAAGGGTCCTGTGCGTAGTATTCCGCTTCCTGGAGTTGCCGGAGACACTCCTCACGCGTCCAGGGCTGAATACCGAGGAATTGCGTGCGGATATATCCCATTGCGGCGAGCCGCTTCAATTCGGGATAAATCCAGCTATCCAGAGGAACAAAGACCGAGCCCAATCGACGCGAGGAGCCTTCTTGCGGATCAGACGTGAACGAACCGAATTCAGCGTCATCGATATCTGGATCATGATGCGCGCGATAAACTTGCCGCCCAATCAGCCACCCAACGGCTGCGCCGGCTACCACGTCTGAAGGAAAATGTTGCCGGCCGGCCACGCGGCTCACGCTGATCGCTGTGGCGCCGCTATAAGCAAGAGTCTGCGAGAGCCACCCCGGATATTCATGAGCAATCACTGAAGCTATTGTCCAACCCAGCGTTGAGTGGGTTGAAGGGAACGACGCATTGCTGACGGTCTGAAAAAACCTCCCCTGGCCGTCAACTGCGGTTGGTCGCTCGCGCGCGAATGCAAATTTGAATGCCTCATCCACCGCGTAGCTGTTGATCAGGGCTTCACCGGAAAGCAGCCCCGTCTCATGCGCGCGGGGATACCCGTGAAGCCCGCCCCACATGTACATCAACGCCGGCACGGAAGCCATGCCAGCCAATGTAATATCTGAGACATTCTTTCCCAAAGTAATGGCATCCGCATTTGAGCGTGCCCGTGTCATGGTGTGCTCATCGCTTGCAATCAGCCCTGCGGTCACTCCGCCCAGAGGCAATAGCCATGCAGAATCTGTAGCGCGGATGTGAAATGGACTGGTCCAGATGGCTTTTTGGTCGCCAGGAATGTTCAGAAACATTCTCTTGAACGACATTCCTTTTGCGCTATCTTCCTGTTGCTTGATGTCTGTTTTTTTCTTGCTCTCACTTGTCGGTTGAGCTTGCGCTACCGACGATGAAGAGGGGTTTGAAGATGACCTTGTTCCCTGCTCTGCCTCTGCTTTATCCCTCGACAAGGGGGGGGCTTGGTCCTCCGCCTGAACTGGCGATTGGTTAGCCTGCCACGGCAGGAACGCAGCCTGTGCATGGCAGGCTGGAGCCAAAAAGAGTATGCCAAGCAAAATTCGATGCACAAAGAAATTAGATTTCATGATGAATATGAGAAAAAGTGTATCTGGTAATTGACGCGGAACAAATGTGGATTATGAGTCCTCTTCTCAAATCTCACGGACCGGCCTGTCGGCATTCATGGGCGCAGGGCCGACACTGAGCAACTGGCGGTATAAAGCCAGCGTTTCCTGAATCACTTTTTCCTCAGAGAACTCTTTCACTGCTATCTCGCGCCCGCGACGTCCCATTTCAGCCCGTAAAGGTGCATCATTCAACAACTGGGCAATTGCATCGGCCAGCGCCGCCGGATTCTTGGGCGGCACAAGCAGCCCATTCGTTCCATGCCGGACAATATCTCTGCATCCCGGCACATCGGTGGCAACAATCGCGCGTCCGCTGGCGGCCGCCTCAATCAGCGCTTTTGGCACTCCTTCCCCTCCATGCGATGGCATGCAAACGATAGCTGCCTGTTGCAGCATTCGGGACATCAATTCCTGATGTCCCCACCATTCCACCGGTCCCGTGTTTTGCCACCCCTGCAATTTCTCGCGCGGGATTGCGCCAGGACTGCCAGGATCGGTATCGCCAGCCAGCACGAAGCGGGCATTTATGCCTCTGGCGCGAAGAAGCCTCGCAGCTTCCACAAAATCGCTAATTCCTTTGATCCACAGCATGCGCGAGGACAATAAGATGATCGGGTCGCCTGGAGCTTCAGCGGTCGCTTGAAACTCATTCAAGTCCACACCCGATCCCCGAATGATGGTGGTTTTTTCTTGCGGCACGCCGACTTCTGCAACAAGCAGGTCGCGATCTTCGCGGTTCTGTAAAAGCAGAAAAGAATTTGGGCGGTTCAGCAGGAAGCGGAACATCTTCCACAGCGTCCTCTTGAGCATCCGGGCCTTAAACGACGGCGACGAAACCAGATATCCCAGCCCGGCAAAGGCGTTGATCACTTGCGCTCTCCGGTTGCCTAGTGCCGCCATGGAGCCATAAAGTATGGGCTTCAACGCAATGTGATGGATGATGTCCGGCTTCTCTCTCCGATAAATGCTTCGCAATTCTGAAACGGTGCGAAGCTCATGGAAAAGTGAATAACTGCTGCGATTCAGCCGGAGCGGGATAAGACGAAAGCCGGCTTCGATGATTTTCTCGCCACAATTGCCAACGCGAGTGGCCACAAAAACGTCATAGCCGTTTTGTAATGCTGCAGTGGCAATGGGACGTCGGTGTGACCAGAAATACCAATCTTCGGCCACAACAAACAGGATTTTAGGACGTGCCGCGCTCATTGAAGATTCGCTACTCGCTGCGTAAGCTGCAAGCTCGAATGGGCCATCTTATCTGGCAAAAGACGGAACAGCGGCCGCCGCCCGGCTGTGCAGGTTGTAAAATTCGCGATACCAGTCGACAAAGCGGGAAACTCCCTCTTCGATTGACGTGTGCGGCCTGTAGCCCACTTCTTCACTCAGGCGATCAATATCTGCATACGTGACCGGTACATCTCCGGGCTGCATCGGCAGCCATTTGATGTTGGCCTTTTTCCCGATCTTATTTTCCAGGACACGAATCAATTTCAAGAGCTCTACAGGATGGTTGTGTCCAATGTTGTACACACGATAGTTCGCTGCAGCGTTGTCCGATGCGCCGCCGGCTTGCTCACCGGCAGGCGGTTTTGCAAGCACCCGCACAATGCCTTCGACGATGTCGTCAATGTAGGTAAAGTCCCGATGCATCTGCCCCTGGTTGTACACCTCAATGGGCGCCCCTTCATGAATGGCCTTGCAAAATTTGAAGATGGCCATATCCGGCCGGCCCCACGGCCCATAAACCGTGAAGAAACGCAGGCCGGTCACCGGCAGTCCGTAAAGATGTGCATAAACGTGGGCAATTAACTCATTGCTTTTCTTGGTAGCCGCATAAAGGCTGATGGGGTGGTCAACGTTGTCCATTTCTGAAAATGGCGTCTTTTTATTGGCGCCATAGACAGAGCTGGAGGACGCATAAACAAAATGCTCAAGCTTTTTCTTTCTTGATGCCTCAATGACATTCACAAAACCGGCAAGATTGCTCTGCACATAGAGATGAGGGTTTTCCAGCGAGTATCGCACCCCTGCCTGCGCCGCCAGATGGACCACCAGAGTGAAGTGCTGTTTTTCAAAAACTTCGGTGATCGCAGGGAGGTCGGCAATATCGGCATGGATAAACTTGAAGCCCAGGTCGTTTTTAAGGGTTTCCAGCCTCGCAGGTTTCAGGCCTTCATTATAAAAGCGGTTGAGGTTGTCAATTCCAATGACCTCATGACCTGACTGTAGAAGCCGTTGCGTGACATGGAACCCAATAAATCCGGCGCAGCCCGTGAGCAATACCCTTTTCATACCCAACATCCTTTACAAATTTCACAAATCGCAGTGGTTGAAAAAACCTTCAAGAAAGTTCCGCCTTGTCTGCCGGCAAATGCGAAAAAGTGCTTTCCGCAGGCTGTGTAGCATGGATCAGAGCCAACGTCTGGCTGGGCAAAAATCCATCCGGCATTTTGCGCAGATGCAGCTGTGCTGAGACGCGGCCGAGGCCAACATTCAGCAGGCGGCTGGAGAGCAGCATGGCGGTGGTCAGCAACGTGTTTGCCGCAAGCAAAGGCAGAATCCATGCAAATGAAAACCCCGCGATGTAGCAGCAAGAAAAAACAAACAGAGCTGCTAACGCCATGCCTTTCAGGACATCGAAAAATTCCTTTGTCGATGACCGCACTGATTGTGCACGATACATGCCACCAAGGCAAAAAGATCCGAGTTGAAGCAAAGCGGCGGCACCGGCGGCGGTCCACAATCTCGTGGTAGAAAGCAGCTCGAACTTCTCTGGGAAGAGCAATGCAATCACATAAATTCCGAGCACGATGAGAGCTAAATCGCGGGCCATTTTTGCAGCCCTTGCTCCGCGAAGCAGCAGGAAATCGGGAGCCGGAGCTACCATCGCCCTGGAAAACCAGCTATCAGGTAATTTTACTCGAATCAGATACCACCAGAAGTGGAATATGCCAATCAGGCTAACGGCAAGCATTACATTTGCCCATGCGGAACCCAGGTGCGCCCAAACAACAGCCAGAACGGCGGCGCACAGTGCCATGGCATGCAGTAATCCAACTGCGCGGCGTTCGCTGAGCCCGGAAAAAACCAGGCGATGCGAAGAGTGATCGCGCCCGCCGTCGGAGATGGACCGTCCTTTGATCCGCCTGGATATGCTCACCAGCAAAGCGTCGAAAGCCGGCACAAAGAGGATCAAACAAGGTATTACCAATTGCCCCAAAGGACGCCGTACGCTACCCGCAGTAATCACGGAGGCCGAAGCCAGGAAAAAACCAATGGGCAACGATCCCAAATCACCCATAAAAATTTTTGCCGGATTAAAGTTAAACAACAAGAATCCAGCCACGGAAACCATCAACACAACAGAGAGGATACCGATAGACGAGTTGAATCCCGACAGGAATGCGATACCAGCCAGGCCAATGATTGCCACACCGCCGGCCAAACCGTCCATATTGTCAATGATGTTAAAAGCGTTTGAAACAATAACGATCCAGAGCACGGTCAAAACCCAGTTCACGCCAAAACTGAGAGTAATAGGGCTGATAACGCCAGAGGAAACGGTGCAAGCCGCGATTAGCAATTCCGCCAGAAGCTTTGGTTTTGGCCCAAGTCCCTTTATGTCGTCGATCAATCCCAGTAATGCCAGAGCGACAGTCGATAGCAGAAGAACCCGATACTGGTGAAAAGCCGGCGTCATCAGCGAGATGAGCCAGAAGGTCAACAACACAGGACCACCGCCGAACTGGGCCACAGTGCGCTTGCTCCACCGATTTTGAGAAGGAACAACAACCCAGCCCTGGGCCGTCGCGATTTTGATGAACAGAGCGGTGAAAACAATGGATCCCATCGCCGAGAACAGAGCGAGCCAAGCTATCTGGGACAGCGCGAGCCGTTCAGCAACTCCGACGATCGATCCAAACAAATGCAGGACTGCCATACCAAACCTTTAAACAAACCGGGAACACTGCCGAAGCCCGGTCTACGTGAATTGCCCAAGAGGGATCGCCAAATTCTAACTTGATGGCCCGGAATCATTCTTCAAGGGTTGATTGTCTCTAAAGAGCAGTGCAGGTCCGCAACAATAGCAAAATGCGGACTCCGCAAATCAGCTGCCTACGGCCGCACTTAGCGCTGCTTCGACAAATTTTTTGTGTCCATTTGTGTGGACCGCTTTGGCTTCGCCCAGGTGGTGCCGGATAATGTCAGTAAGAATTTCGTCCAGGCACATTGTGGGAGCGTAGCCAATGAGCTGGTTGATTTTCGATAAGTCGGGTACACGGCGCATCATGTCCTCAAATCCTTCTTCATAAGCCTGACTGTAAGGGATGAAAACAATCTGTGAATTTGATGCGGTTAGCCGCTTGATGCGGTGAGCCAGTTCGAGAACAGAAATCTCATCTGTAGAGCCAATGTTGTACACGCCTCCATTGGCTTCAGGGTGTTCCGCCAGGCCAATCAAGGCGTGGGTGGCATCAGCAACATGCGTGAAACAGCGGGTCTGCGAGCCATCTCCGTAAACAGTCAAATTATTTCCGGCCAGCGCCTGCTTGATCAGACTGGGAACAACCATGCCATAGCGGCCTGTTTGCCGCGGTCCCACAACATTGAACATCCGGGCCACAACGGTAGGGACCCGTTTTTCTTTCCAATAGGCAATCGCGAGGAATTCATCGATCAATTTAGAGCAGGCATAGCTCCAGCGGCCTTTGTCTGGAGGGCCAAGAACCAGATCATCCCCTTCCTGAAAAGGAACGGTGTCCCGCTTGCCGTAGACCTCTGACGTTGAGGTAATGAGAACACGCTTCTTCTTCTTGGCAGCCAGTTCAAGAATGATTTCAGTGCCGCGAATGTTTGTTTCCATTGTTCGCGTCGGGCTTTCCACGATCAACTTCACTCCAACGGCGGCGGCAAGGTGATAAATCACATCCGCGGAGTCCACCAGCTCAGCCATGAGGCGTTCATTGGTAACACTGTCTATAAAATATTCGAAATTCTTCGATGTTTTTAGAGCTTTGATGTTGTGAATTGAACCCGTCGACAAGTCATCGACAATTGCGACATGATCACCGCGGTTGACGAGCCTCTCCGCAAGGTGCGATCCGATAAAACCGGCACCACCGGTTATAAGAACCCTCATTACTCTTTCTCCATAACGCTTTTTATCCTGGATTAAAGGGGTGATCGCAATAATGGTACTAGATCACTGCGAGTAACTGCTAATTAAGATCTGTTAACGTTTCCCGTTTCTGCTTTCGCAAAGTAAGAAAATATACCGCTATTACCGACGATTTTCTACATAAATTTTTCTACTCTAATCTGTGAATGTTGGCCGCAACTGGAGCGCTCCATCCTGCATGGCGAAATCCAGAGACTGGTTTTTCACGTTAGACCGGCCCACACTGTAATAGGTGAGTCCGGCCTGGGACATCGTTTCAGGGGAATATAAATTTCTTCCATCCAGCACCAGCGGAACAGCCAGCGCTCCGCGAATGCGCTTAAGATCCAGCGCAGCAAACTCCTTCCATTCCGTAAGGATAAGCAGCGCATCAGCGTTGTCGGCGGCGGCATAAGCGTCCTTGGCGTAGGTTACGCTCTTTTTCAGGACCTCTTTGGCCTTTTCCATAGCCGCCGGATCGAAAACTGTGACTTTGCAGCCCTCAGCCAGCAGTCCCTGGATGACATGAATTGCCGGTGATTCACGTATATCGTCCGTCCCGCCTTTGAACGCCAATCCCAGGGCAGCTATGCGTTTGTCTTTGAGGTCACCCAAGACGCCACGAACTTTCTGCAAAAACCTGCCAATCTGCTCCAGGTTGATTTTGGATACCTCTTCCAGCAGGTTCCATCGGCTGCCGCACGCCCGCGCTACAGATTGAAACGCTGCGACATCTTTCGGGAAACAAGAGCCGCCATAGCCTATTCCCGCGCGCAGGAACTTCTGCCCGATTCGCTTATCGCTTCCCATTCCCCTGCGCACTTCTTCAATATCGGCGCCCACACGTTCAGAAACATTGGCCACCATGTTGATGAAAGAGATTTTCATCGCCAAAAACGCATTGGAAGCGTGCTTAATCAGTTCCGCGCTTTGCGTGGAAGTTTCCAGGTACTCCATTTCCTCTGAATTATGGGGGCCTGGAACCGCTCCGGATTCGCGAGAATAACTTCCGTTGAGCAGCGGTGCGTAGATTTCACGCATGAGTTTTCTGGCACGATCACTATCCGCTCCAACCACAATGCGGTCAGGATAAAGAAAGTCCGTTATAGCCGTTCCCTCACGCAAAAATTCAGGGTTGGAAACGACATCAAAATCCTCAATGGCACAGCCATTCTCCAGCATCAACTTCTGTATCCATGCATTGGTGTAGACGGGAACTGTGCTTTTTTCCACAATGAGCTTGTAGCCATTTCTCTGTTGCGCGATGTCATGGGCTACAGACTCCACATAGGATAGGTCCGCCTGGCCATCAGCACCCTGGGGCGTTCCCACCGCGATCACAATGGCTGTGGCGCCACGAATAGCTTCAGCCGAATCACAGGAGAAAATCAGCCGCCTGCCATGGTTCCGTCCCAGCACTTCAGGCAGAAATTCCTCATGAATTAAGACTTCACCAGCATTTAAAGCGGCGATCCTGTCCACATTGTTGTCCACGCAAACCACCTTGTGGCCAAGTTCAGCGAAGCAAGCCGCAGCAACAAGCCCTACATATCCAGAACCTATGACAGCAATTTGCACCAGGAACCTCTCACTAAGAGTGGATGAATAAATACTTTACCAGATAGATTCGGCAAGCCTGTGCACTTATTTCTCTTAGATTAACAAAGAGAACTCAGTATCAAAATAAGTGCATTGCCCGAACCCAGGATTAGGATGCCGCCTTACCTAGCGAGAAGCCTAGGTAAAGATCTTCATATCTTCGCACGATCGGGGGCAAGCTAAATTCAGTCTCAATTCGGCTCCGCGCTTTGGCGCCCAATTGTCTTCGCCCGGCACACCCCAGATCAATCAGGCGCGCAATGGCATTAGCAAGCGCATTTGGTTCTCTCGGCGGAGCCGCCAAACCGGAGTTTCCAACAATGTACGCGCTGTCACCCACATCCGTTACCGCACAAGGGACACCGCAGGCCATGGCTTCACCAATGGAATTGGAGAAGCCTTCACCCCAGGCAGATGCTGAACAAGCGATATCAAACGCATTGTTCAAACGCGGAATATCCGACCGCTCACCCAAAAGTATGGTGCGATCCTGAAGTCCATTTTGTCTGACCGCTTCTGCAAGCTCAGATTGTTTGGAACTGACTCCGGTCCCCGCCAAAACAAACTTTGCCTGCGCGTGGGATCGAGCTACTACTCCAGCAGCCTTGAGAAAACTTATATGGTCTTTCATGGGATGGTAGCGTGCCACCAGCCCGATCAGAACAGTATCGTCAGCGATCCCAAGCTCGGCTCGCACCGCCTTGCGTGCTGCCTCATCTGGACACAGTGCCTGGCAATCAAAGCCATTAGGAATGATTACTCGCTTTTCCGCGCAATAACCCAAATTTTCATGTTGGTTCGCACTCGTCTGGCTATTGTAGATAATGGCAGCCGGACGAACAGAGAGTCGCGCGCCCAGGCGAATGAGTTTCGCAGTCAACCATCGCTCATTACGCAGATCGTAAACGGTCTGGCGGATGTTCCAGAGCACCGGCGGCTTCTGTCCCGGCACACTCTTCCGCAGCGCCAGCGCCGCCATGCTGGCCATAAGGTTGCCGTGATACATCCATCCCTGGATCAATTGCGGATCAATGCGCCGAGCCAGCGACAGCATGGAGAGCGCTTTAAAAGGATTCGGCGCATTCCGCTGCAATCCCAGGCAGTGGACAGGAACACCCAGAGCGGCAATGCGCGGGCCGATGGTTCCTTCGTCGCCCAGGGACACTACCACGTGTTCCATATCTCCCGAGGCGGCAGACAGGAGCTTCAGCAGCATCGTCTCGGCCCCGCCGGTAGAAAGTCCCGTAATTACGTGCATGATGCGCATTGGTATCCAATTGAACCGGGAAGTACAAGTCAGAAAATATTGCTGTATTCGGCAACCACTTGCTGCAAATCAAACCTACCCAGAGACTCGATGGCACGAGCCGGACTGCTGCATACACTGATAATGGCCTCAGCTAGGGCACTGGGGTTTTCCGGAGGCACAACGGCCATGCTCCCGACACTATCTCTGATCTCTCGAATGCCGCCAGGACAATCGCTCACCACAACCCGTATTCCCAGCGCCAGAGCCTCCAACAATACGTTGGGCAATCCTTCATAACGCGAAGGCAGTATGAATGCATCGGCATGCTTTAAGTAGAGCCAGGGATTGGCCTGAAAGCCGAGAAAGATAACCTTCTCCTGTAATCCAAGATTTCGCGCCTGTTCTTTCAACTCGGCCTCAAGAGGTCCTTCGCCCAAAATCATAAGCTGCGCAGTAGGAAAGCGCTGCAAGACAGTCGGCATGGCATTCATCAATACGTCAAAACCCTTTTGCCGGCAAATGCGGCCTGCGGCCACAAGGTGCGGTCCGTTGCCCTTGAAGGGATTAGTGCCTGCCTGAGCTAATTCGCGCACTTTACCGGTATCCACAGGGTTATAAATGCGGACCAACTTTTCTTGGGGGATCTCGAAATTCTCCACCAGATCGGCCACCATGGAATCTGAGAGGCAGACGATTTTATCTGCGCGTTTGTACACGTGGCGATAAAGCCATCCCCATAGCCGTATGTTCTTGTTCTCTTCACGGAAGAGCGCACTTGGAATCACCGCTTCCCGGACTAAAAGCTTAGTATGGGACGGAAAGAAGGGTTTTGCGGAAATGAGCGCAATGTTCAGATGTCCCATGGTGGCTAGTATGGTTTGAGGTCGCAAGCCCCAGATCAGTCTCACGATTTTGGGCAAGGCGTATCGAACTCTGGATACCTTAAGGTCGTGAATGGGAACATCCTTTGGAATGTCCTCCATGTACGCGCCTGTGGCTTGCAAGAGCGCCAGGTGAGGTTCAAAGCGTGTCCGATCCAGATGACGAAGAAGGGTTGTGAATACTCTCTCAGCTCCGCCGCCGGTGAGCGAAGGCAGCAGAAACAAGATCCTTTTTCTTTCACCCACCATCAGGAAGCGGATTCCCTGCGCTTTACAAAGACAAACTCATTGCATCCCAGCCCGCCGCCGACAGTATGCAGTTTGACCATTTCGAATCCGCAATTGCGAAAGAAATCGAATACCGCCTCGGGCTTTGCCACTTCAAATGGATATCCGCCCAGCCAATCCAGCAAATCAGTGAAGTAGGACATCCCACGCGACTTCTTGTATTCGGTGTAACGCTTGAGTGGATTCTTCAACAAGATAACATCTTTCACCAGCCCCCTAACGCTAAGGAAAGTGCCACAAACAGCGATGATAGGAACTCGCCAGAAAATGCTCTGGCTGTAACGGCGTTTGATCGCCGTCCATACAGATGAGTAGAGGTCCTGGTGATTGTAGAGAGCGATGAACAACTTACCTTGTGGCGCTACAGGGCGAATCGCATTCTCGAGCGCCAGCCACATGTTGCCTGTATGGTGGAGTACGCCCCAGGAATAAACGACATCAAATTTTCCCAGGCGATCCAGATAATTGGCATCCAAAGCGCTGCCCTGCTCGATTGTCCAATTGCCGGCTTGCTGGAAATAACGCCGCCGCAGTTCCTGGGTACAAGCCACGCTGTTGGGATCATAGTCAAAGGAGTGCACGCGGGCGGCGCCCAGCCGCATTGCGGCCAGTGAAAAAAGGCCACTGCCGGAGCCGATATCCAGAAATGACTTGCCTCGCAGGTCTTGAACCTGAAGCATGTTGCGAAGAGAGTTTTCCGCTTCCATGATCCGCTCATCGTTCAGGACTTTTAGAAAGCGCTGCCAGTTCTTTCCGAAAGCAAAGCGTGTTTCAGAAGTGTTAGCAGCGTTTTGGACTGCGGTACCCGCAGGTGCAGTTGACATCAATCCTACCTCTGGATATTCAAGCTCAAGATAAATTACCGCGCAACCCCCGCTCCCAGAGCGATTGCCGCATCGAAGTTCCTTTTACGCAACAGCCTCACTGACAGCGTGCCGAGAATGACAAAGGCGACTACGTAAACCAACGACGTGGACAAGGCAATCCCGGCGATGCCCATCTTTCTCATCAGAATGAGGTTCAATGAAATGTCCAGTGCCAGACTAATCGCGGAGCCGTACATCAGCACATCATTCCGCCGGATGGAGGAAAGAAACCTTACAAACAACATACCGCACATATAAAACGGGATCTGGATGAAATACCACATCTGCACACGGCTCACCAGGTCGGTATCCAATGCGTTAAAGGCTCCTCGCTGAAAAACGAGCCGGATCAGCGGATGAGAGAGGGCCATCAGCAACAGCGTAAGAGGCACGGAAGCAGCGAGAGTAAAGACGGTATAACGCTTGAGGGTGTGGCGGCATCCATCCCAGTCACGCTCGGCTACCATGTGGGAAAAATAAGGCAACGCGGCGGTAGCGAGAGCAGTAGATCCAATAGCCACAATCAAACCGACAATCTTGTTGGCATAACTCAAGGCAGCAACGCTGCCGGACGGAAGCATGGCAGCCATGGCCTGATCTATTACAGTGGTGCTACACATCAGTACTGAACCGGCAAGTACTGGGGCATATTGCCGCAGGACTGAGCGAACATCGGCATCAAGACCATTCCAGCGCAAACGGAATCGAATTCCGCAGGTCTTCAGTACTCGCAAAAGAATGGCTGCTTCAAGAAATCCGCCGACTACAACTCCAATCGCCAAGGGAAAGACACTCCATGATTTCGGCGCCACCAGAAGCGCGGTTATGGTAAGCAATGGCGTAATGACGGGGACAAGCGCCGGCAAAGCAAATTTCTTATAGGCACTGAGCGCCCCCGACACAAAAGTGGCCAGTCCACTGAACACCAGGTAGGGCAACAGACAGTAAAGAACCTTGCGGGTAAGCAGCAATTTACTGGACGAAAAGCTGGATCCCAGAATTCGTAGGTAGAAAGGCGCGAAGAAACCAAGCAGCGCAGCAATCAGTACCAAGACTGACACGCTGAGAAACATCACGCTGGAGAGCAAAGTCTGCTCGGCTTCAGCTCCGCGATTTTTTCTAGTCTCAACCAAAACCGGTATCAGCGCCGATCCCAGCGAACTCATCACAAGAGCAAGCACGAATGAGGGAATCAAAAATGCGATCAGAAATGCATCCAGTGCATCACTGCGGCCAAACATGTGGGCCACAACCAGATCTTTCAATACTGCTCCGCCCTTCGCCACGGTACTGACCAGCCCAATCGTTATGGCGGCGCGGAATATCTTGCGATTGGTAGAGTCCTGCCTGTCCTTTCGAAATGCCCGCATCTTGAGCTTCGTTAACGGACCGCTCTGGCGCGACAGAGAGGAATCCATGCCGTTTGACGATGGCATTGGCAATGCAGTCTCAATCTTCTCTTGTTGGGCCATAAGCTGTCAGGTTTCTCAATTGTAAGTGCTGGGCCGATATTGCTGCATAAGAAAGATAGCTTAGCCCTTAGGAAAGTTTTTTTAGAAAAGACGTAAGTAATTCCATTTCTTTCATTTGTAGTTGATGATCAACTAGAATGTGGTTCCCGCCTTTTGAACTCCCTGAACAGCGGGAATTGAATCCGGGAAAAAGTGGAGAAAGCGGCAAAGTGTCCGGCGCGGCAACCCTAATCCGAACAAAGATAAAATCGTCCCTGGGCAGCAGCCTGTGGCTCCGTTACGCCGCATTGGCTCCCTACCGCACTTTGTGCTCGCTTGGAATCTCCATTGGGGGAACGACATCCTCCGGCCACCATTCCGACGTGGCCGAAACATCCAAATACATTGACCGCATCTTCAACGAGTACAAGTTTTATTCCGGAGTCGAGCACTTTTATGGACGTGCCGCCGAGGTTGGTCCCGGCGATCTCAGCGGAGTAGGACTAAAGCTGCTGGCCGATGGCTGCTCACACGTGGACCTTGTTGACCGCTTCAAGTCAAAATCTGATCCGGCGGTTCAGAACCAGATAAACAGCGCCATCCTGGCACAGCACCCCCAGGCCAACGCGGGAGAATTGGCGCGCCACTACGGAGAGCAAGCAGCGGCAGAGACATTTTTCCGCATGAATAAGGGTTACGACTTTATCTTTTCCTGCGCTGTCCTGGAACACGTCTACGATCCCGTGGGTGCGCTGCAGGCAATGCATGGGGCTTTGAATCCTGGCGGCATCATGGTACACATTGTGGACTGCCGCGACCACGGCCAGTTTTCTGACAAGCTGCACGACCTTAGCTTCCTTCGTCTTCCTAGACTGCTTTACCGGCCTCTTGGCGCATCGGGCGGGCCGAACCGAATCCGCTGTTCAGCATACGTAAATGCCGCAAAAGCCATGGGCATGAGTCACAAGCTTTACGTTACAGCGCTAGCCGGTATCCCAGAACTATTGCCGCTTGGCACCTCATGGGACGACATTTCTCCGGAACTGCTCACACGATCAAGGCAACATGTTGAAGAAATCAGAAATAAACTGGCTACGCCTTTTAGATCAATGAGCGATGACGATCTGATGATTGCAGGATTTGCTTTGGTGACGAGAACTTCGTAGAAACCCAAAATGATCCCCGGCGACTTAAGTGGTTTCAATTGACTCGCGCTGCGAGATCTGACGATGCCACGCTTCCCGTAAATCGCCTAAACTGCGCCCAACGCTCCGGAAGCCGATAAACGATCCAGGAAACCAGACAAACTTTGAGCAGATAGTAAAACATTGAAATGAAATACTCGGTAAATATGCTGAATACAACGGAAAAAGCCAGGGTAGCGTAAAGAAACACAAACATGTGAGATTTGGAAATGGCTCTTTTATAAATCAACGTAACAATAAAACCAAACACAGCCACAGTGAGTAACATTCCGATGTAGCCGAAATCCAGATATGACCAAAACATCGTATAGACATTGTCTTGAAATCCATTAGGGCCAATATTCACGAAATCAGCGACCTCAGGGATATCGGCCTGTCCTCCCAGTCGCCGTATCACCCGGAGAATCGTGACGTAAATGGGATTGAATTGAGGAATAATGTTGGGTTGTCTCACAACCCGGTCGAAGCCCACGAGCCCCCCTGATCCGTAAAGAATAAACATCCGGAAAACCGAACCTATGTTCTCCGAGAAAGATCCGCCCCCGATGTGGACATAAAATTCCACCATGGTCGCTATGCTTACCATGATGAGGGCCATAACCGTAAGCAGTTTCCACCTCAAACGGCGCGTGCGAATCCAGTCGATGCAAATCAAGGAGATGACCAGCATCAACGGTCCCGATTTTTGTCCGGTAATCCCGCACATTACCAGCGCCACTGTGATCGCCAGGATGGAGCGCCGGGGATGCTTATCTCGTTCCCAAAATGCCATCATCGCCACGATGCGGGAGAGTTCAGAGATGGTACCGAAAAATGTAAACGCCGCGCTCTTGCCCATCATCTCCTGGGTTGCGGCCCTGACCAACAACAGGAAAGGTGAATTATCTCCGTCAGCGACCAAGTTTGAAAGCCAGTGATAATAAAAAGGTGCAATAACGATAACCACTGAGAGCAATACAGTGATAATTCGGTTAGAGGATGCCTGGAATTCGGCGGACCGAACCGCCGGGGTTGCCACGGGCAAAATGGCGAGCCAGCATCCGACAGAAAAAGCCAGGACGCCGCACAGAAAAATGACGAATGTTTCCGGCAGTACCGGATAAAACAAGTTGCCTGAGACGGCGAGCAAAGCCAGATCAACCGTCCAAACAGCACTGAAAACCAGCGCAGGATAAAGAAGGGCTTTCCCGGCAAACTTGTAATTTATGGCCGTCAACAAACACAGCGCCAGGATTGTGAGGGCAAGCATCTGATAAAAGTGATTTTAGCAAAGCACTGAATTGAGAGTACCTTACCAGTCTCTTTGCAAGCGTTTGTACTTTGGTCGTATAACTTTTCTTGCGCACCAGATCCACTTAAAGCGCCGGACCGTGAATATGCCAAGCTCCCAATGGAACCATCGGAAACGCCTTTACAATATTTCTTTGAGGTTGGCTGTGGCTGCAGCCTGTTTGATTCTTGCGGCGCCGCGAGGAAGATCACAAGCTGCGCATGCATCTGTTTTGCAGACCTGCGATGCAAGCACTTATCCCGGAGCAGATGCAGGCGCACAAATCAACGCGGCGGAAGCCGATACCAATTGCGAAATCATCGATGCCAGCAAATTCAAGAAGCCAGCGGCAGCCGCCACTATTAAGGTCTCCAAGCCGCTTATTTTAGGAGCTTACACTCTCACCACAAGCGGAGATCCCGGTTTGCTCTTGGGAACGCACTCCCGGTTGGAAGGCCAGGGAAGAAACTACACGGTGGTGACCACGACTTCTCCAACTGCCGACATCATCAAGCTTCCCACTGGAGCTAATTATTCGTATGTCGGCGCTTTGACAATTCAGTCATCCGTGGAACGTGAGGGAGGCGCAGGCCTGCACGTGCAGGGTGGCAACAGTCTTTTTCGCGAGATTTTAATTAATCCCGTTTGGAACGGAATTGTGCTGGATGTCGCCAGCTCCGCCGGAAATGACGAGTTCGAGTCAATTCAAATCAGCAGCGGCGTGGGCGGCCTTCCCGGGCAGGGTTCCGGCAAGGCATGGAACTGTGGAATCCGGAATGGAGGAATCCCCAAAGGGACAGTTGCTTCAAACTCATTCAGTCACATCAAGGTCGTCAGCACAGGGCCGCCCTTCCACGATGCCATGGTCTGCATTCTGGACGGTAGTGATTCAATCACATTTAGCGATTCCCAGTTCGTTGCAAATGTAGGAGGGTCTGACGCTGTGGCGGTCCACTTCGAGCGCATTGCCAATGGCAACGCGCCCTCCTGGATAAAATTCACCGGCAGCTATTTTGAGAGCGGATTAACAAAGAATGCAATTGTTATAGATTCTGTTCTGACGGTTGATTTCGATCATTGCTTTGAGGCCAGCAGCCTGCGGGGCATGCTGGTAAATGCGGGCACGCGCGTAGCCTGGCAAGGCGGCCAGTTTTATAACAATCGGCAGGAGGCTGTGCGTTTGAACGCCGTGGAAGACTTTGATTTATCCGGGGCCAGAATTGGCAATAACAGCCAGGAATCCGCCAATACCTACGACGATGTTTTTGTTAGCGCAGGCGTCTCGACTTTTAAAATCACGGACAACACATTTAAGGCAATTCTCTCAACCAAGGTCCTTCCAAAATGGAACATCTCCATCTCGCCCGGGACCTCTGACCATTACGTGGTTACAGGAAACATCATGCCAGGATTTTATTTGACAGGTGCGACTTCCGACGGTGGAACCGGCCCGCATAAGATGATTTGCAATCCGATCTCGGCAGGATGTGAATTGAAAATCTCACCAAGCAGCCAGACGCACTAACGTGTGCGGAGGCAAAGCAGCTTCGCCGCGTCTAACGACTGTTCCCGGCTGAATCGGTAGAGAGCAACACCATGGTTCCCAGCCGTCGCAACATCCAAGGCGTGAATAAAGGCAATCCACGGAAGCGAATATATTCCTTTTCAATGCCCACAGGTTTCAGGTTGTGGCGCGCAAAAGCTGCCATCACGTCCGCTTCACTGCGATAGAAGCAATAAGAATTGAGCCAATGCTGAAAATCAGCCGCCCACTGGCGGCGGCTCTTATCCTTTTTGAAATAGCCGCGCCCAACACAGCGAAAGGCCAGCAGCCAGTAATAACCAAAGCGCGAACGCGAAAACTTGTGCGCCAACGGAACGCCGCAGTGCCCTTCCCGCAGGACTTCACTCGACGGAAACAAGGAGAGCAGACGACCTCCGGGCTTCAGCACCCTGCGAATTTCTGAAAGCGCCTTGTCTATGTCCTCCACGTGCTCGAAAACCATGTTGTTCACGATGCAATCGAAATGTGAGTCGGGAAAAGGAATTACATTGTCCCGCATCTCAAAAATACGCGATCCAACGAGGTCAGCAGCTTCAGAGCGGGAGCCATGTCCCCCTTCATAAAACGTCTCGCAGCCGTAAATGTTCAGGCCTTGCTCTATTCCGGCGCGGACGATCTGTCCGGCGCCACATCCATAATCCAGGATTATTCCGTCCGGGGCGTTGTGCTGTGCGAAGTCCAGCACAAACCTGTAATTTACGTGCAGGGATGTGTTCATAGCGGATCAGCGTCAGGAGACTTGATGCTTTTAATTGTAACCGACTGGAGTTGGGGATCGTGGTCCCCCGCGCATAGAAATAAAAACTTCATCTGCCGATCCTTGGTTTCGATTGTTAAAGAGCTTCCTGTCTTGTCTGAGTGGACCGGTTCAAAAATAAACATCTCCGGTTTATGCAGGAACTCCATAACATTTAAAACGTCACTGGGGTGCGGATAAACAGTCACGCGCAGCACGGTATTGCGGCCCTGAGACGGAGAGTAGCCCAACTCAGCGATGACCATGCGGTAGCCGGTACGAGAAGAAGGGTTCCACTGGCGTGTTGCTTTGTTCTTGATATCAGGCTCGCCAAAGACTTTGAGGGCCTCTGAAACGTCTTTATCCAGCGGAAGGCCATAGTACGTGCGCCAGGCCAGCACCTGATCGGCAGTGAGAATATTTTGTTGTTGTTGTGCTTGAAACAACATCAATAACAACACGAAGAGCTTCATGGGCAAGGGTTCTCTGGAAGGTATCCCCTCTCAAGCCAACAGGATTGAGAGGGGACAAGCAAAACTGCCCGTTGTTACTGGGGAGCTAGATTTGGCGCGGTAGGTGCACCCGAGCCGGAGTTGAAGTTGTTGCCAAAGGATTTAAGCGTTCCATTTGCTCCGATGACCAATCCGTTTAGGTTGTCATGGAGTGTGACGTTGGATATCCGCACGGTAGCTGCAGCAGTTCCTCCGCCGGCCTGGACGCCCGTAATGTTGTTCGAGGAAGTGGAGTTCGTAATATTCAGCTCAGCAGTCCCAGCGCTCGCAGAGGCGATAAAGCCCGCCGACCCATTTCCTGAGGCATTGCTTCGGGTTACTGTGACCCTGCTGAAGCTCCCAGCAATTACCCCGAACGTGCCACCCAGGTCAAAGCGAGAGTCGTCAATATCAACCGAGGTATTGACAGCAGCAGACTGGACGGAGACACCGGCCCCGCCAACATTTTGGATGACCGTATTGTGAATGAACGCCTTGCCGCCGTCAGCTTTAGCGATGTCAATTCCGTTCGTGGTGAAGCCGAAGATATTGCAATTTTCGACCGTCAGTGCTTTGCCGCTGAGCCACCGGATGCCGTTGATTCCGGTTCCAATACCGTTGATCCGGAGGTTCCTGATAATCACAACATCGGACGGCCCAGCCTGGACCACAATGCCATTGGTGCCGCTGACCAGGACGGAAGCAACCTGTCCGCCACCGCCGTCAAGGGTGATAGCTTTGGTAATCGTAAGGGCGCCGAATCCGGCTGGATCAAGGGCGTCAATTTCGCCACCGGCGGCAGTTTTGGAGATTGCGCCTGCAAACGTTTTGCACGGAGCAGTCCGGCTGCAGGGGTTAGCATCATCGCCCACGCCGGAAACCCATGTCCGGGAGGCCTGGGCGCCGGCGAGGCCGGCCCACAATAAAACAACGGTGAAAATCTTCATCGTACGCATAGTGTTCTTCCCTTTCAGATCTTGATTGGCGCCCTTTCCGCCGAACGGACTTTTGCTCTCCAGGAAGAGGGTTTGCCTGTGTAGATGTGTGAGGATCCCGTGGATCATATCAAAGAATTAGCAATTTCAAAGCCTGAGTTGCTGCGGAATTTTGCTCAAAAGTAACGGATAAAGCCCCTGAATTCGGGGCCATTTGGGAAAACTGCAGCGGGACAAGTGCAGCGTTCTTGTCAAAAGTAGAAAAACTTTACCACTCACGAGGAACACAGATGGCGCGAATGGAGTTTGATAAGGGGTTTGTCCGGATTCGCTATTGCTTCGTAGATGCTGCATGGGCTAAGAAGAAGGCAAACCGCCGTAACCACCTTCGATGCTTTCGCCATAGGTTTGAGTGACCGGAACGGCCATAATTGGCGGTGAGCAAGAAAAAATAGGCTTATGGAGTTTTCAATGAAACCTTGCTGGCGCAAACTTTGCTTTTTGCTGGTGGCCTGCTGCCTTTCCGCAATGGCCCAGTCCCAGACGGCTGTAACAGATCCCAAGAAGGTGATGGAAGACGCGCGGCACGCCTATTACAGCCTGCGCGCAGCGGGATTGGATGAGTTCCGCGCCACCATAAAGCCGAACTGGGAACTGGTGCTCAAAGACCAGATCAAGTCCGATCCAGCGGGCGCAGCAGCAGGCCTAAAACTGCTAAACGGTCTGCACTTTTCCATGCTGCTGGATCACAACGACAAAGTAACGGTGACGCACCACACCGACACGGCGCCATCGAACGAGCAACAACGCAAGGGCTTTGAGGACATTTATTCCGGCATGGACCAGGCCATCAATGGCTTTTTCACAACGTGGGAACTGTTTATGCTGAACTCTCCATTGCCGGCGGTCGACAGCAACTACACATTGGAAAACCTGGGCACGCAATACCGGCTTTCCTACAAAGACGGCGCGGCAGACGTGGTTACCATGATGGGAAAGAACCTGATCATCACCGATATCAGGGTAACTTCATCCGAATTTAACAGCTCGGTCCGGCCGCAATTTGTTCATACGCCGAAAGGGTTTGTTCTGACAGGTTATGACGCGGATTACAAGCCGACCTCAGGCCCCGGCGTGGTGAAGCTGAGTCTAAAGATTGAGCATGCGCCGGTAAGTGGGCTGCAACTGCCAGTGGGCCTCGTGCTGGACAGTGTGATGGACGGCGCTCCAACGCACATGGAATTGGCATTTTCTCAACATGAAGTAAAAAGCCACTAGACGCGGAACGAGATCAGGAATTCGTTATCAGCGCC
>DASXKZ010000056.1:0-15239 GCA_036496525.1 Candidatus Angelobacter sp. | reverse complement strand
TCCTGGGAAAAGAAAACATCCCCCGAAAAGGCGGCGGGCTGCTGGTTTCCAACCACATGTCTTTTGTCGACGTGGTGCTTATCAGCGCAGCCGCCCATCGTCCGGTACGTTTTCTGATATTCAGTGATGTCTATAACATTCCTTTTATAAAACCTTTCGCGCTGCTCATGCGCGCCATTCCGATTCCGACGGAGATGCGTCCTCGGGACATTGTGCGTTCCTTCCGGACCGCCGGCGATGCCATTCGAGCAGGCGAACTGGTATGCGTGTTTGCTGAAGGCCATATCACCCGTACCGGTTCAATGTTGCCGTTTCGTAAAGGCATGGAGAGAATTATTCGCGGCGTGGACGCACCTGTGATTCCCGTGAACCTGCATGGCGTGTGGGGAAGCATCTTTAGCTATGAGCGTGAGCGCTTCTTATGGAAAGCGCCGCGGCGCATGCCGTATCGTGTGACCGTAAGCTTTGGCTCGTGGCTGCCTTCCACGGCAAGCGCTGCTGAAGTCCGGCGGTCAGTTCAGGCCTTGCAGGCCGGGGCTTTTGAAGCAGACCGCGTTAAGAGTCTCACGCTTGATCGAGCGCTGGTACACACAGCGCGACGCCATCCTTTCCGCTTCTGCATGGGCGATGCACGCTTCCCTGAAGTGACGTTTCTCAGCATGTTGATCAAGCTGATCGTTGTCACCCGCAGATTGCGCGGGCAGTGGAAAGACCAGGAAATGGTGGGAGTTCTGATGCCTCCCTCCGTCGGCGGAGCGCTGGTGAATTTTGCCGCTGTATTGCTTGGCAAGGTCCCAGTCAACCTGAATTACACCGCGAGCACCGAGACTCTGGAGTCCTGCGCGGCACAATGCAGTCTGCAAACGGTGGTCACTTCAAAGCTCTTTCTGGAAAAGCTTGCCGCCGTGAACAAGATTGAGGTTCCCGGACGCTCGATTTATCTGGAAGATGTCCTAACCAATCTTAAAACCACTGAAAAAATCGTGGCGTTGCTCGTGGCCGTTTTCCTGCCTTACAGGCTGATGAAGAGGGCGGTGGGCGCGCAGAAGCGTACCACCAACGATCTGGCTAGCATCATTTTTTCCAGCGGCAGCACCGGCGACCCCAAAGGCGTGATGCTGACACACCACAACGTGCTAGCCAATATCCGGCAGATGACACAGGTCTTTTCCTTTTCAAGCGACGACAAAATCATGGGCGTGCTGCCCTTCTTTCACGCGTTTGGATTTACGGTTACCCTGTGGCTCACGGCAACGTATGGGGTGGGCGTGGTATTCCATCCCAGCCCGCTGGATGCGCAAATTATCGGCGAGTTGACGCGGAAGTATCGCGTCACTTTCATGATTACCACTCCGACATTCCTGCAGGCCTATACGCGGCGTGTTCCCAAGGAGGATTTTGCCAGCCTGCGTTGCGTGCTGGTGGGCGCGGAAAAACTTCCAGAACGCGTGGCGCGCGCTTTCGAAGACCAGTTTGGCGTCCGGCCTCTGGAAGGTTATGGCTGCACGGAATGCGCGCCGGTGGTGGCCGTGAACATTTTTGATTACCGTGCTCCGGGGATCGTCCAACTCGGTGCGCGCCAGGGCACGATTGGACATCCATTGCCGGGCATGAGCGTACGCATTGTCGATCCTGAGACAGGAGAGCCGCTGCCACCGGATACGCCGGGCATGCTTTTGGTGCGCGGGCCAAACGTGATGCAGGGATATCTGGGGCGTCCCGAAGAGACCCGCGCTGTTTTGCAGGAAGGGTGGTACACCACAGGCGATATTGCGGCCGTGGCTGACGATGGTTTTCTGACCATCACGGACCGGTTGAGCCGCTTCAGCAAGATCGGCGGTGAAATGGTCCCGCACGTAAAGGTCGAAGAAAAATTGCACGAGTTGGCAGAAACGGCTGAGCAGGTATTTGTGGTCTCATCCGCTCCGGACGAAAAGAAGGGTGAGCGGCTGGTGGTGCTGCACACTTTTAGCCCTGAACAACTCGCACCTGTGCTGGCAAAGCTTACTTCCGCCGATCTTCCACCGCTATGGAAGCCGCGCAAAGACCAGTTTTTTCGCGTAGAGGCCCTACCTATCCTGGGCACCGGCAAACTTGATCTGCGCGCGCTAAAGACGCAGGCCAGATCGATGGCCCACTCCGTTTCCGCCTGAAGCGTTATTACCTTTGGAACTTGGACGATGTTTAAGCTGATTCTCTTCCAACCAAAGCCATATAATAATGAAACCATGAAGAAGGTCGTCCACGCCGTTTGTTCGCACGATTGCCCTGACGCCTGCGGAATTCTGGTTACCGTGGAAGATGGCCGGGCCACGCGCGTGCAAGGCGATCCCGCGCACCCGGTAACACGCGGTTTTTTGTGCGCGAAGGTGACGAAATATCTTGATCGCGTCTATTCGCCCGATCGCGTCATGCATCCCATGAGGCGCACGGCCCCTAAAGGACAGGGCAAGGGCGATGCGAGCGACTTTGCGCGAATCTCATGGGACGAGGCGCTGGATGAAATCAGCTCGCGCTTCAAAAAAATATCCGATGAGTTCGGTCCTGAGGCGATCCTTCCTTATTCCTACGCCGGGAACATGGGTGTGTTGAGTTATTCGGGAATGGCGCACCGGTTCTTCCATCGGCTGGGGGCTTCACAGCTGGATCGCACGATCTGTGCTTCTGCCGGCGGCGCAGGCATGGTGAGTGTAACTGGCCGCAATGTGGGGACGGAGCCCCAACAGTTTCGCGATTCCAAATACATTATTGCCTGGGGCGCAAACATTCACGCCACCAACGTCCATCTGTGGCCGTTCATTGCCGAGGCGCGGCAGAACGGCGCCAAGTTGGTGGTGATCGATCCTTACAGGACACGCACGGCAAAGAGCGCAGACTGGTATCTGCCCATTAATCCGGGCACGGACGTTGCGCTGGCGTTGGCGATGATGAACGTGATCATCAACGAAAAACTCTTCAACGAGGATTACGTCACCCAATACACGCTGGGCTTTGAGCAATTGCGGCAACGCGTGCAGGAGTATCCGCCGGAGAAGGTGGCCCCATGGACAGGGATCAACGCGGAAGACATCCGTAAGCTCGCGAGGGAGTATGCCACGGTGCGGCCAGCGGCAATCCGCGTGAACTACGGAGTGCAACGTTCGCAAAATGGCGGCTCAGCCATGCGTGCCATAGCGATGCTGCCTTGCATTACCGGTTCGTGGGCTGAAGCCGGAGGCGGGATCCAGCTTTCCACCAGCGGCGCGTTTTATTTGAACATGCACGCACTGGAGCGTCCGGACCTGATGCAGAAGAGCCCATTGGGACGGGCGGCGCGTGTTGTCAATATGTCAGAGCTCGGCAAGGCGCTCACTACGTTGAGCGATCCGCCGGTCAAAGCCATCTTTGTTTACAACTCAAACCCGGCGGTTGTCGCCCCGAACCACAACGATGTGGCGCGCGGCTTTATGCGCCCGGACCTGTTTTCGGTGGTGCATGAGCAGTTCTTCACTGACACTACGAATTACGCCGATATTGTCCTGCCAGCGACGACGTTCCTGGAGCATAAAGAACTCAACAAGGCATATGGCCATACATATCTACAGATATCGAACCAGGCCATTGAGCCAATCGGCGAGAGCAGATCAAACACTCATATGTTCCGCGAGCTGGCGCAGAGAATGGGCTTTACCGACGATTGTTTCCAGCAAAGCACGGACGAGGTGATCGATGCGACGCTCACCCGGCCTGAGAACCAGTACATTCCAACTGGCTGGGAGCAGTGGATGGACGGCATGACGCGCGAGCGCCTGGAGAAAGAAGGCCATGTGCGTCTGAACCTGGGCGACGGACCGTTTCTGCCATTCGCGAAAGGCGGTTTCGCCACGCCCAGCGGCAAGGCCGAGCTGTACAGTGAAAACCTGGCAGCGCAGGGAATGGACCCAGTGGTTTCGTTCGTCCCTGCGGAGGAGTCACGCTTGTCAGGGCAGGCAAAGAAATTTCCGCTGGAGCTGCTGGCGCGCAAGGCCGATAACTTCCTCAACAGCTCATTCACCAACATTCCATCCATCCAGAAAATGGAGCAGCCGGAGTTGCTGGAGATCAGCACCGCGGACGCCCAGCGCCGGAACATTCATGAAGGCGATTGGGTGCGGGTCTTCAATGGACGCGGGGAAGTTCGTCTTCAGGCGCACGTGAACGGAGCTGTGCAGCCAGGGGTGGTTGCGGCGCGGCTGAACGCTGCGCGCTTCGCCCCGGACGGCAACAGCATCAACGTCCTCACGTCAGAGACGCTTACCGATATTGGCGGCGGAGCTACGTTTTATTCCTGCCTGGTAGAGGTTGAAGCGGGCGCCGAGCGGCCACAGAAGTCGAATGTCGCAGCAAAACCCTGAGCCAGGGCAAGAGAGAGGGATACGCAAGTTACCAATCGTCTTTACAATCCCGTCGGAGCAGCTCCATAAAATTATGTGCAAGATTGGGAATCTGGCGCGTTCCAGAAACCGGGGAGAGTACCGCCCAAAACACCGGGTAACTCATTTTCAGAAAAGCCATCATTTTTCGCCATACGCCATACTATGGTCAGCAAGGCAGCAAGGCAGCCGGGCAATTCCCGGAAACATAAACGAGAGAAGGAATACGGTGGGTTTGAAAGATTTTAGGATGAGGGACATGTCCAAGTGGCACTTCGGCGATAACTCCCGTATAATCTGGCTTTTCCCACCTTGCTCAGAGGGTAGTCATATAGCTTCGTCGTTCATTCAGGAAACCAGTCCTAAGCATGTCGCGCGGATCGGTCCCTTAGGGCTGATCGTTTGCCTGTTGCTTTTTGGATTGGTTCCAAAGGTCTTTGCCGCGCCACAAACCGGGCAAGTGATTCAAGATATTCAAGTCGACGGCAATCGTCGGATTCCTACGGAGACGGTCAAGTCCCGCATTTACTCTCGTGCGGGCGATGTATATGACGAGGCGGCGCTGCAACGGGACCTGCGCTCGGTATGGAATAGCGGCTATTTTGAGGATGTCCGCATGGAGCGCGAACAAACTCCCAAGGGCTGGCTGATCCATATTTATGTGCGGGAAAAGCCGACCATCCGGACAATCGAATACCACGGGCTGAATTCGGTTTCGCAAAGCGACGTGCTGGAGCGCTATAAAAAAGTCAAAGTTCCGCTGACCGTCGATAGCCCTTACGATCCCACGAAAGTGATCAAGGCCAAGGTGGTATTGCAGCAGTTGCTTGCGGAGCATGGCCGCCAATTTGCCACCATCAACATACAGGTCCAGCAGGTGCCACCGGCATCAGTGTCGGTGACGTTTAACATCAAGGAAGGGCCAAAGATCAAGGTCGGCAAAATCACGTTTGTAGGCAACAAACATGTGAAGAGCCGCACGCTGCGGGAGGCCATGAAGAACCTCCACCCAATCGGCATTCCCAAATCCATCTTCCTGGAAAACATATTTGCCCGTACGTTTGACGCTTCCAAGCTGGAAGAAGACGCGGAGCGTGTGCGCGAAGCGCTGCAGACATATGGCTACTTCCAGGCAGTTGTAGACGATCCCAAGATAAAGCTGCGCGATACCTCGTCGAAACTCCATGTTCCTTTTATTCAAAAGGGCCAGGGCAAGGTGATGGACATCACTGTGCCAATCGAGGAAGGCGATAAGTACAAGCTCAAGGCGATCAATTTTACGAACAACAAGGCCATCCTTAACAAGCAGCTGCTGCGCAGCGTGTTCCCGATCAAGGACGGAGAAACATTCAACAAACAGCTGGTTGGCAAAGGGCTGGATAACCTGCGCAAGGCTTACGGCGAGCTTGGCTATATCGACTTTACGCCCGTTCCGACGACCGAAATTGACGATCAGAAAAAGATGATCACCCTGAACATTGAAATGGAAGAGGGCAAGCCGTATTTTGTCCGCCGGATCGAGTTCCAGGGAAACACCACAACGCGTGATCGGGTCATCCGTCGTGAACTGCTGGTGCAGGAAGGGCAGGTCTTTAACAGCCGCCTGTGGGACCTGAGCGTGCTTCGCCTGAACCAGTTGAATTATTTTGACGCGCTCAAGCCTGAAGACGATACCGAACGCAAGCTTGACCAGAAGAATGGTACGGTCGATCTGACGGTAAAGGTAAAAGAGAAGGGCAAGAACAGCATCGGGCTGACTGGCGGCGTGAGCGGGCTGGAAGGTTCGTTCATCGGCCTGAACTATGAGACCAACAACTTCCTTGGTCTGGGCGAAACGCTGCAAGTACAGGCCAACGTGGGGAGCCTTTCCCGCGTGCTGTTGTTCGGCTTTACTGAGCCGTATATGTTTGACCGGCCATTGACGCTTGGGTTCACGGTGTACAGCCGCAGGTTTGATTTCAACCAGGCGCGCCAGGCATCCATCAATGCCGGACAGAACCTGAACCTTCCGCAGTCAGTGCTCAACCAGCTACTGAATTACAACCAGTCCAGCACGGGATTCACCGCTTCAACGAGTTATCTGCTGGGACATTCCTTTAAGCGCGTTGGCCTGACATACACGCTGGACAATACGACGATCAACACCTTCAGCGATGCCTCGCGCAACCTGTTCCAGACGTTGAATTTCCGTAACATCTCCGGGCCCGACGCTCTGAAGGGCATTGTTACAAGTTCTTTGACGCCCTCTTTCGGCTTCAGCACGATTGACAGCCCTATCCGTCCGCATCGCGGCAAGAGCTTGTTTATCTCCACTGAAGTTGCCGGCTTGGGCGGGAACGTTAAGTTCTATCGGCCATTAGTCGCGTTCACGAAGTGGAAGCCGCTTTACCACCAGAACACGCTCGGCATACGGCTCCAGGGGAGCTTCATCAACGGCTTTGGGGGGTCTGAAGCGCCGCCCTACCAACGCTTCTATATGGGCGGAGAAAACGATTTGCGCGGCTTTGACATTCGCACGGTTTCGCCTTATGTGTTCGTGAGCACAGTGCAGAATTTCCAGCTCACGAACCCTGACGGCAGCCCGGTACCGATTGATCCGACAAACCCGCGGCGCGGAAATGTAAGCGTTCCATTGCCGGTAAATAACATCACACTGCCTGGCGGCGATACACAGTTTGTTGCCAACGCCGAGTACAGAGTGCACGTTGTGGGACCGGTTACACTGGCTCCCTTTGCCGATTTTGGCATGGACTTTGTCACACTGCCTTCACAGCTGAAAGTCAGCTCGGATTCGCTTACGTTGCTGAACAGCACTGTTTTTGGCTGCCCTTCCATCGTTAACTTCCAGTGTTCCGGAGGTACGGCATTTCCTTTCAGCGGGGACCTGAAGCCGGTGGCTGGGACGAACTACGTGCCTCGAATGTCTACAGGGCTGGAACTGCAGGTGCTGCTGCCGATCGTGCAACAGCCGTTCCGTATTTACTATGCGTATAATCCGCTTACCCTGAACACCCTTGTGCATTCTCCCAGCCCCATTACGCGGAGCATGTTCCCGGTGGGTTCAGTAGGCGATTTTTCGTTTCAATCCGCGATTGCCGCGCTGGCCCCGGATTTTCGGCTGCAGGAACCGCGGAAGACGTTTCGCTTCACCATCAGCACCACTTTTTAACGGAAGTGATTGTTTGACGCTGGCGGAGGCCACAACCTATAATCTGGGTACCCGTTCCCACCGCAGATTTCACGCACTCACTGAGTTGCCTCGTGACCGTGTATCGCGAAGAATAGTTACCCTGAGAATCACCAAGGAGTCCAATATTACATGGCAAGATATATCAACACCCGCGTCCTAAGTCTGGCACTGGTCCTGGTCTGGGGCATTTCTGCAGCCCGCGCACAGGCGCCCGCAGCCGGCTCTGCCACCAGCACCAAGGTAGGCATCGTCAGTATTCAAGACGCCATTGCCAACACCAATGAAGGCAAAAAGGAACTGGAAACTCTGCAGCAGAAATTTGCCCCTCGCCAAGCAGCACTGCAGAGCCAGAATGATGAACTGGAGAACCTGAAGAAGCAGCTTCAGGCCCAGGGCGACAAGTTAAGCGAGGAAGAGCGCAACACGCGTGTCCGTTCCGCCACCGAAAAACAGAAAACGCTACAGAGAAGCGCTGAAGATTTCCAGAATGAAGTGCAGCAGGCGGAGCAGGAAATCCTGAACCGGCTAGGTAAGAAGATGCTGGACGTGCTGGAAAAATATGCTAAGGAAAACGGTTATGCAGTGGTGATGGACGTCTCCAACCCGCAAACCCCAGTGCTATACGCGAATCCGGGAACCAACATCACCAAAAACCTGGTGGATGCTTACAACGCACAGTCGCCAGCGGCGGCACCTGCGCCGAAACCTGCGGCAACCAAGCCTGCGGGAGCTGCTGCCGCACGGCCCCCGGCCTCAGGCGCAGCAACACCGAAGAAACCGTGAGCTTTCGGCTTCTGATGAAAGAGACGCTGCAACTAAATCCAAGGAGCACCTAAACCCATGAGCATGGCACAATTCAGAAATCTGGCACTGGGCCTTGGCCTGAGCGCTATAGTGGGCACGTTTGCCTGCGCCCAGGGCACAGCTACCCCGGCAGCGACCGCTCCGGCTGCGAGTAACCCAGCCGCGAGCACCCCAGCGCCTACAGGGCCAGTACCGACCAAAATTGGCGTGGTCAATATTCAACAAGCTATCCAGGAATGCGCGGAAGGCAAGAAGGAAATTGACACGTTACAGACGAAATTTGCTCCCAAGCAAGTTGAACTCAAGCAACAGAGTGACGATGTTGAGAACCTGAAGAAGCAATATCAGACGCAGGCGGAAAAGCTGAGCGATGAAGAAAAGGGCAGCCGGGCCAAAGCCATCGATACTAAGCAGAAGGCGTTGCAGCGCAACTATGAAGATGCGCAAGCCGAATTTCAGCAGGCAGAGCAGGACGTGATCAATCGCATTGGATCGAAGATGGTGGCCGTGTTGGAAAAATACGCCAATGCCAATGGCTTTGCCGTGGTACTGGATGTTTCCAATCCGCAGACATCCCCAGTGCTCTGGGCCACACAGGGCACCGTGATCACCAAAGAGCTGGTGGACGCTTACGACAAAGAGAACCCAGCAGGCGCGGTTGCTCCGGCAACAAAGCCGGCGGGTGCTGCAAAAGCACCAGCTACGCGTCCGGCGGCAACTCCTACTGCTCATCCGGCAACAGCTTCTCCGACACCGAAGAAACCGTAATTGTTCCTAGGAATCACACAGGCCGCCTGCGTTGGCGGCCTTTTTATTTTTGCTTGCAGCGGAACTTCACCATGACTCTTCGGTGTCAAATCACTTCCATGGAGGTGAGAAAAATGTTTGGAGATACGCTGCTCGAATCTTCATCCGCGCCGCGCAAAGGAAAACGCTGGCCCATGGCAACAGCTTTCACAGCGGAATTAATCGTCGGAGGCTTGCTGGTGATTATTCCGTTGCTTTCAACTGGGGTCATACCGCTCTCCGCACGTGTGCCGAACTACACGATATTGAAACCTGTGACTGTGAAGACAGTCGAGCACACGGTTAAGCCCCCAAGAGCGTGCGTTGGCTGCGGCCCGTCGGGCGTCAAGTCAACCGCAGTGGTGCTGGTGAGTCACAATCAGAATACGATTTATGCGGGGCCTCCTGTAGAAACCACGGACAGGCCAGAATTAGCGAGGCCGGAATCAGATGGTCCGGACAACCTTCCTAAAGATCTGATTGGCAATGGCCCTGCCAAGACGGATGTGAAACCCGGCGGCCCCAAGCGAATCATTTCCCAACTGTCTGAAGGGCAGCTGGTGAACCGCGTGGAACCGGCTTATCCGCACATTGCGGCGATCAGCGGGATTCAGGGCCAGGTGAGATTGCATGCCATCATCGGTCGGGACGGAAGGATTCAGAGCTTGAGCGCAGTGAGTGGACATCCTCTGCTGGTGCGTGCGGCTCTGGAAGCGGTAGAACAGTGGCGCTACCGCCCATACGTGTTGAATGGGGAGGCGGTTGAAGTGGAGACATTCATCACTGTCAACTTCAATAAAGAAATCCACTAATGTTGGCGCCTTATGAAAGGCGCAACGGTTGTGGAAAACTTTGTGCAAATGTATCTGTGCGGCAGAGTAGAACGATGATTTTTCAATAACTTAACCAATCTGCCCTACTGATGCTGCACTTTATAAAACTCTTATTATCAGTTGGTTAGCCAGAGCAATGCGTGAGAGAACAACTTGCACCACAAATGGGCATGTACTTTAGTGAAAAACAAGAGATTTGCACATTTAGAGCTCGCAACTTTTCGCTGCGTGAGTGCATCACGCGTGATCACCAACTTTGAGCACGGCAAGGAAGGCTTCCTGTGGGATGTCAACCTTGCCGATGCGCTTCATCCGCTTCTTGCCCTCTTTTTGCTTTTCCAGCAGCTTGCGTTTGCGCGAGATGTCACCGCCATAGCACTTGGCCAGCACGTTCTTGCGAATGGCCGCCACGGTCTCACGCGCAATGATCTTGGCGCCGATTGAAGCCTGAATAGCGACTTCAAACATTTGCCGTGGAATGAGCTCTCGCATCTTGGACACCAGCGCGCGTCCGCGATCATAAGCGAAGTCGCGATGCACGATGATGGAGAGCGCGTCCACCGGATCGCCGGCAACAAGAATATCGAGCTTGACCATGGGCGATTCCCACGTCCCAGCGAGATGGTAATCGAGCGAGGCATACCCGCGCGAGATGGTCTTCAGCCGATCATAGAAATCGAGAACGATTTCATTCAGCGGCAGCTCATAAGTAAGCATTACGCGGCTGGAGCTCACATACTCAAATCCTTTTTGCTTGCCGCGCTTGTCTTCCACCAGCTTGAGAATTCCGCCCACGTACTCTTCGTTCGTCAGGATGGTGGCAAGAATCACCGGCTCTTCAATCTTGCCGATTTCACTCTGGTTAGGCCAACGTGAAGGGTTATCGACCTGAATTTTCTCGCCATCCGTCTTGGTAATGTCATAGCGCACGCCGGGAGCGGTGGTGATCAACTCCAGGCCAAATTCGCGCTCAAGGCGTTCCTGAATAATTTCCATGTGCAGCAGGCCGAGAAAGCCGCAACGAAAACCGAAGCCCAGCGCAGCGGAACTTTCAGGCTCAAAGAAAAATGACGAATCATTGAGCCGCAGCTTTTCCAGCGCTTCACGCAACGCGGTGTGCTCGTGCGCGTCCACGGTATAGAGTCCGGCAAAGACCATGGGCTTGAGCTCTTCAAATCCGGGAAGCGGCTCAATGGCGGGACGAGCATCGTCGGTGATGGTGTCGCCGATTTTCGTATCAGAAACAGTTTTATTGTTGGCGACCATGAAGCCGACTTCGCCGGCAACCAGTTCGTCAATTTCCACGGGCTTGGGAGTGAGCACGCCCAGGGTCTCAACCTCGAGCGTTTTCCCGTTCCACCACAAGCGCACTTTCATGCCCTTGCGCAGCGTGCCCTGAAAAAGCCGGGCCAGCACGATTACGCCGCGGTAAGGATCGAACCAGGAATCGAAAATCAGGGCCTGCAAGGGATTTTCCGGATCGCCCTTGGGAGGCGGCAGGCGTTTGACGATGGCCTCCAGCAGCTCAGGTACGCCGTCTCCGCTTTTGGCGCTTACCAGCATGGCATCTTTTGTGTCGAGTCCGACAGTCTGCTCGATCATTTCCTTGGCGCGCGGAATATCGGCGCTGGGCAGATCGATCTTGTTGATCACCGGAATAATTTCCAGCCCATGATTGATGGCCAGATAGGCATTGGCCAGGGTCTGCGCCTCAACGCCCTGAGAGGCGTCTACTATGAGCAGCGCGCCTTCACACGATGCCAGCGAACGCGAGACTTCATAAGAAAAATCGACGTGGCCCGGGGTGTCGATCAGGTTGAGCTGGTACTCCTGACCGTCTTTGGCAGTGTACTTCATGCGGACGGCATGCGCCTTGATGGTGATGCCGCGCTCCCGCTCCAGGTCCATGGCGTCGAGGACTTGCTCCTGCATCTCACGCAAGGCGAGCGCTCCCGTCAGCTCCAGGAGCCGGTCAGAGAGCGTGGATTTGCCATGATCAATGTGGGCGATGATGGCAAAATTGCGGATGTGTGCGCGGTCCATGAGGATGGGCTAACTCTTTCATTCTAACATCTGCGAGCACGAGTGTTTTTGGAACCTCGGAAAGCAAAACTTGAAACACAGAGGAAAGGAGTAAGCGGAGGAGATTGGGGTTACCGGACATGGCCCGCAAAGTCGAGTCTGCCAGCGTACTTTTTCATCAGCTTTTTAAACCGTTTGAGCGCCACAATCTCCCGCAACGCTATATTTACAGCATCGGTACGGGACTTTGCGTCAAGAATTTTCGCGGCTTCATCAACAAGCTTGGCGTCGAGCCTTATGGTGGTTATTGCCACTGACTTCACCTCGGAATTTCTCCATTACACACTAGCAGAGATAATCCTGCGCTTGCATGAAATTGAAGCTAGCAATTATGCTGCATGGTTCCTGAACCACTGGAGGCTTCTTCTATGCGCCGTTTGCTTACCGCTCTGATGGTTGTTAGCTGTGTCACGTGTTTTGCCCAGCCACAGGCTGCGCCCACAACGAAGGATTTTATTCGCGTGCAGTCGCCGGTCATCGCACTGGAACACGTGCGCGTGATCGATGGCACCGGAGCGGCGGCAAAGGCCGACCAGACGATCGTGATCTCCGGCGGAAAAATTACGGCCATGGGCAATGCGGGAGTAGTGCCTGTCCCCACGGATGCGAACCGCATGGACATGACAGGTTACTCCGCACTGCCCGGACTGGTGGGTATGCACGACCATCTTTTTTATCCCGGCGGAGGCGGGCTCTACCATGACATGCCGTTCAGCTTTCCGCGGCTCTACCTGGCACTGGGCGTGACCACGATCCGAACGACTGGCAGCATGGAGCCATATACCGACCTGGAAATCAAAAAGGCCGTGGATGCGGGAAAAATGCCCGGCCCCAAGATGAACGCCACTGGTCCATATATGGAAGGCGAAGGTATTCCGCTATTGCAACTGCACCAGCTGACCGGCCCAGACGACGCAACCCGAACGGTGGAATATTGGGTGGCTGAGGGCGCACGCTCATTCAAGGTTTATAACTTCATTACGCGCGCAGAATTAAAAGCGGTAATCGATACGGCGCACAAGCACGGAATTAAAGTCACAGGGCATCTGTGCTCCATCGGATTCCGTGAGGCGGCGGAGCTGGGCATTGACGATCTGGAGCATGGGCTGACAGTGGATACAGAATTTCATCCGGACAAGAAGCCGGATGTGTGCCCGAACCCAAACCAGGCAGCTGCGGCGGCAGCCAAGCTGGAAGTGACGAGCGAGCCGATTCAAACAACGATCAAAATGCTTGTCGCCAAACATGTGGCCGTGACTTCAACGTTGCCGGTGTTTGAGCAGTTTGTGCCTTCGCGTCCGGACGTGCCGCAGAAGGCGCTGGACATGTTGAGCGACGAAGCGGCCAAAGCTTACCATGCGAACCGCGAACGCGTGGCCAAGAACCAGCAAAGCCCGTGGCCTACGATGTTTCCACGCGAAATGGAATTTGAACGTGCGTTTGTGAAAGCCGGAGGAACGCTGCTGGCGGGGCTTGATCCAACCGGAATCGGCGGCATTATTGCCGGGTTTGGCGATCTGCGCGAAGTTGAATTGCTGGTTGAATCCGGGTTCACGCCGCTGGAGGCCATCAAGATACAAACTTTGAACGGCGCACAATTCCTGGGTGTGGACAATCAAGTGGGCTCGCTGACGCCGGGCAAGCAGGCAGACATCATGCTTGTGAAAGGCGATCCCTCAAGCAAGATTGCCGACATAGAAAATGTTGAGCTGGTGTTTAAAGATGGCGTAGGCTGGGATTCAAAGAAGCTGATTGATTCGGTAAAAGGGCAGGTAGGGGTGAGATAAGCAGTCAGCGATCAGCCAAAGAATCGCCGCAGATTTCCGCTGATAGACGCAGATCTTCATTCTTGTCGCTTCGCTCCAAACCGCTTCAAAGTTTCGCCCGTTTATAAAGTTCTCGGCTCCTGATGCAAGCCGCTTGGCGCGCAAGTCGGCCTCGCGGCCCGATCTCCAAACGCAAAGATTAGCCGCGAATTGTGCGAATGAACACGAATAAAGCTTTAGATTTGGATTTCGAAATACAGCAACTCTGGAAGTGCTCCTAGCAGCAACAGATTTTCGATCCCGGCGATTCGGAACTCAAATTACTATCGGCGTCTACTGTCAAAATTGCGGTAACAACCAACAACGATTCAGCGAATCTCATTTTCAGCGAGTACTGCTGCTATGAGGTTCGGACCATGTCTCAGAAGTTCTCAAGTTATCTCAAGCTGATTGGTTATGCAGCCGGCGCTTTCGTCATCGCCGGCCTGATTGGCGGTTGCTCCGGTCTATCACCAATGTCCGGCTCACCGACCGATCCCTCTCCCACGCCCACAAATGCTTCCCCTGCGGGGTACTTGACCTGGAAAAATGACAATCAGCGGACAGGCCTACAGCCGAATGAAACGGTCCTGACACCGGCGAATGTGAACTCCGCACAGTTCGGAGAAAAGTTTTCTGTTCCCCTGGATGGATGGACCTTTGCGCAACCGCTGTATGTTGCCGGCCTGACCATAGCAGGCACGAAGCACAATGTGGTTTTTGTCGCCACCGAGCACGCGAGCGTCTATGCCTTTGACGCGGATACCGCGGGCGCGCCGCTATGGAAGAAAAGCTTTCTTGGCCCGGGAATTACTACGGTGCAAACCGCGGGCAATCCAGAGATCCCCGTGCAACCAGAAGTGAGTATAACCGCTACACCTGTCATTGATGCTGCGAGCGGCACGATTTATGCGCTGGCGCAGACGGTTGAAAAGGGCGTCTTCATGAACAAACTGCATGCCCTGGACATTACTTCAGGCGCGGAAAGACCGGGAAGCCCGGCTTTGCTGAGCGATCCTGCCTTCGACGCCAAACAGGAATTTGAGCGCTCCGCACTGTTGCTGGCCAATGGCAATGTTTATACAGCCTTTGCCTCTTACGGAGACATTGAACCTTACAAGGGCTTTATCTTCGCGTTTAATGCCAGCACCATGGCCCAAGTGGCGGTCTGGAACGTAGCCCCCACGGGAGGCGAAGGTGGCATTTGGATGGGCGCGGCCGGCCCCGCCGCCGACGCGAATGGAAATATCTTTGTTGCCGTTGGCAATGGCACCTGGGACGGTGTGACCAACTTTGGGCAGAGCGTGGTCAGGCTGGATCCCGGGCTCCACGTGATGGATTACTTTGC
>DASXKZ010000055.1:0-3741 GCA_036496525.1 Candidatus Angelobacter sp. | reverse complement strand
TGTTTGGTAGGCCTCAGCCGTTTCAAAAAAACGTATGCCCCGATCATAGGCATAGCGGATCAGCCGGGTGAACTCCTGTTGTCCCAAAGCCGCCTGTACTGCACCGCTGTTCGTCCCCGTTCCGAACGCCAGCCGCGTCACCTCCACTTTTGAGCGACCAAGTACGACGGTATCGGTCGCACTGTGCTTAGCGGCGGCAGCCAGTGGCACAATTCCTGCGGTAGCTATGGCTCCGGCGGCCAGACCTGTTTTGAGGAAACTACGTCGAGTGATCGGACTCATGTTGACCTCCGCGCGGCTTTGATAAGAGCACAAGCCGTACATTGGATGTTAGCCGCACGTGGTTATGGGTTTCAAGCATGAAAAACATGAGCCTGAGGTGCAGATTCTTTAGTACGCCTTCAGGCACCTGCAGACACAGTTGGGGGGCTGGCCCACCCTTCGTTTTTTCCTGTGATCAACATAGATGAGGCTGCCCCATCCTTTGCGATTTTCAAAGGATGGGATTCTGAGCGGCCTGCGTCTCATGGGATTTCTTTCCTTCAGCTGATAATCAGATTGGCAAGGACAAGATCAAAGGCTCAAGAGATTGAGAGTTGTGTCTCCCACCCTTTCCAAAAACCAAGGAAAGAGTGGGGCAGCAGCAGATGAGTGAAATCGAGAGACGGAAAGGATGGGCCAGCCCCCAAAACGTGTTGGCGTACGGTCGAACCTTTGACGAGGCTGCCGTCAAATGGCATCAGATCGACATTCAGAGAGTGCTTGTAGAAAACTGAATCGTCAGGGTGGACTTTGCGGCGATCAACGTCTCAGGCTCGGCTGAGTACGGGCGGGTGGCCCACTTTTTCGTCAAACGGCGTGGTGGCCCATTCAAGCCGGTTTTGGCTTGAGTGGGGATTTGAGAATAAATCGCCCGCCAATTCCCGACACAATGAAAACCGCGTTATGTGGGCCACCCGTCCGTCCAAACATTCGGGAATAAATATTCCTAAACCGGTGTCTCTGCTAGCATCCAATGTGTATGAGCCGAATCCTTATCATCGGCCTTTGTTTCTCTCTGCTCTGCGTGCCTTCTCTGTGCGCAACTAACCCTACTGATATCGATTTCCGGCTTTTGCCGGTTAGAGACTCGACCAGCTATCACATGGGCGAGCCGATTGAGTTCGAAATTTCCTACTCAAGCGAAAGCCCCAACAAATACCGGGCAACTTGGTCATCACCACTACCTCAATTTGAGTCGGTTACGTTTCAAGTCACTCCAACCGAGGGTGTGGTGGATATGCGGGTTCTGCGTCAATCTTATGTATTTGCGGGGTCGTTTCTCAGTTCAGAGAGCCATCTGACTCCTGAACCGCGAAAGGAAAAAATAGAGATCAGTGATTGGTATCGCTTTCAGAAACCGGGACATTATTCCCTGACAGCTACCAGCCATGTGGTCTGGCGGGTGAAGAGCGCGGACGAAGGAGGCGGCAGAGAACCGCTGACCCTGTCTTCGAACATTGTTGAATTCGAGATACTCCCGGCGGATCCTTCCTGGGAATCTCAGGAACTTAACGACGCTGTAAATGAACTGAATATCGCTACAGACCTCGACAAACGCATTCGCACTTTTAACAGACTACGTTTACTCGACACGCCACAATCCGTTGGCAAATTGGTTGAGCTATATCTGTCGAATGCTGATCCAGGCGACGGTTATCAGCTTTACCAGGCGTTGATTGAATCCTCTCATGTCGATCTGATTCTTCCAGTAGTCGAAGCAGCCCTGTCGAATGCAAATTTAAATCTGCCGGAAATAACGGCCGATCTTCTAGCGGAACTCCGCGTGAGGCAAAAGCTGGGTGTGATGCCGGTTCGCCCGACTGACGACGAAGGTCAGAAGAAATGGAACGAGGAGTCTGACAAGCGTAGACAAATTCATGATGCGTATTTTGCGGAAGCCAATGCCGCGTTGCTAGCGAGCCTTGGACGCCGCTCCGGGCTCGAACGTGTCCAGGCGGTTTACACGTTGTGGGATAACGCTGAGCGCTCGGGGATGGCAAAGCGGATGAGTCCCGATGTTCTTAACCAGCTGCGTTATGAGTTGCTGAATTCTGCGCAACTTCTCAGCGCCGGACAACAAATGCAATTTGTACGCCAGACGTGGGACCAGCTACCTCATGGTCATCTTCTGCCGATGATTAAAGAGCTAGCTGGAGGCGAGGATTCTCCTTATAGAGACGGCGCATTTGAGCTGTGGTGTAAGGGATGGGCCTCTGACTGTAATGCCGCGATCCTTGCGGCTGCGCTCAAACCTGGAAACCACATCGATCGAAATGTTCCGCTGCTGCTCCAGGAAGGTGAGCATCCGGAACTCGACAAAATTTTCCAAGATAGCTTGGAGCGCGGCGAGTTATTGCAGGACTCATTCGATTCTCAGCGGATTGCGGCGCTGGTACTGCGTGTAGGCAGCCGCAATCTGCGCAGCTTGGTCGATACCGTGCTGGATCGATTTGCGGCCAAGCCCAACTATGCCTGCGAAATCGATGGATACCTGCTGGGATATTTATTTCGGGTGGCTCCTGATGATGCTGCCAAGCGTATGTCAGCACAAATACAAGCTGCGAGTGGTCCCTGTGGAGACCAGCTCTTTCGCGTGCTCAATAACGCGCGCTATAGCGACGATCTTCTTCCCGTGGCCATCCAGGCGCTTAACTCTCCCAACCTTGCCACTGCTGGAACGGCGGCATTATTCCTCGGCGAACACGGACCCGTATCCACACAAGGCGTTCTCTGGAAAAGGTTAGACACATTTTGGAAAGCTTGGCACGACAGAACAAAAGAATTGCTGGTGCAGGATGGGTTTGACAATATTCAAACTAAAAATGCCAACTTGGAACGGGAACTGGCATCTGCCCTCACCCATGCGAAGCGTTGGACATTGAGCGAAACGGATAGAAACAATTTGCGTGACAACTGCATCACCGACCAATGCCGTGACATTGTCGACGGGAAAATGTCCATGAGCTTATAGATTGCAAGCTAATGCGCCTACGCTACTGGACGTTTGGCCATTCAAGCCCGGTTTTGGCTTGAGTGGGCAATGCTCCCGCCTTCACGCACCCGCACTCACAGTTGGCTTAGCCTCAATCATCGCGGCTATGGCGGCCACCCGCCGATAAGACTCCAACCGGTCTGCAGGCTCATAAGTATCAGTCACAGCGATCACCTCAGTTGCTTCTGTGTCGTGTACCAGCTTCTCTAGTCCAGCCTGAACGGTTGCGTTCGATCCCACAATCGCAGCGCCTAGCCTGTTTTGTACGGCTGCCCGCTCCAACTCGTTCCATAAGGGCTCCATGGAATCCACTGGAGGCAACAACTCCACCGGCTGGTTGCGAATCAGCCGCAAAAAACGCTGCTGTGGAGTCGTGAATAACCGCCGCGCTGCTGCATCGGTCTCCGCCGCGATCACCTGCACCGCCACCATTAAATAAGGTTGCCGGAGTATCTCGGATGGCCGGAATTGCTCCTTATATATATGCGCCGCTGCATATAGATACTCCGGAGCAAAGTGCGCCGCGAATGCAAATGGCAATCCGAGTGTCCCTGCCAGTCGCGCACTGAAATCACTCGAGCCCAGCAATGTGATCGGCACATTGCTCCCTTGTCCGGGAATCGCCTTCACCACTTGCCCTGGCTTCTCCGGCCCCAGGTATGTTTGCAGTTCGTGAAGCAGCGCGGGAAAGTCATCCCCACTCTGTC
>DASXKZ010000054.1:0-16151 GCA_036496525.1 Candidatus Angelobacter sp. | reverse complement strand
CCATAGATATCGGCTCTTGAGGAAATGGCGATGCGGCGTGAGCACCACACCGGTGAACAATCCCAGTAGCAGGAAGGCGATGGAATATTTATTTTCAAATCCCAATCCCGCCACCACGCCGAACCATAACCAATAGCGGGCGTCGCCTGTGTTGATGGCTCGCAGAACCAGCCACACGCACGTCATCCAGATGAGCTGTTCAAACACATTGTCCGTGAGCCAGGTGTGCGCCACCAAATAAAGAGGGACCACGAAAACGGCAAGCGCAGCCAGGCCCTGAGCAAAACGGCCTCCGCCCATCTCCCGTGTCAGTGCTCCAGCAAGCCATACCACGGCTGCTCCGGCAAGGATGGGCAGCAGGCGCACGCCCAGCGGCGAATCGCCTAGCACGACTCGCGAAATCCAAGCCACCCACACAGTAAACGGCGGATGATCGACATATCCCCACGCCATATGCCGCGAACACGCCAGGTAATACATCTCGTCGCGAAAGATGCCATAGCGCGCGACCATCGACAAATGCAGCAACATCTTGGCCGCGGCAATATAGAGCACGATCGCCGGACCCGAGCTGAAGCGGTTCTGCGGCGCTTCAAACACGCCGGATACTTGTGCGGCTGTATTCATCAAGGTTTTATGCGGCCTTATAGTCAACCACGATCAGCGTAAGATCATCGTGCTGTTCTTTTGCGCTGTTCCCGCACCAGGCGGTCAACTGTTGCATCAGGAGATCGCACAGCTCCTGCGTTGAATGCCCGGAATTCTGCTGCAGAAAATCTTTGAAGCGTTCCATTCCGAATTCTTCTCCTGACGCGCTGGGGGCCTCCGGGATGCCATCGGTGTACAAGATAAAACGATCGCCGGAATTCAGCGTCGCGGTGAGGCTCTTGTATGCGCCTTCAGGAAAAATCCCCAGCATGAGCCCATTCTCTTCCATGCTTTCAACTCTCGCTTCTCCCGCGCGCCATATCAGCAGCGGCGGATGCCCCGCGCCCGCGTAAGTCAGCGCGCCCCGTCGCGGATCGAGATACAGATAACCAGCGGTCACGAACTGTCCTTGAAGATTTCCGCAGAGAATTGAATTGAGCCCTGTGAGCACCTGCGCCGGCTTGTCCGCCCAATCTCTTTGCGCACGGATCGCCACCTTGACCATGGAGGCGGAGAGCGCCGCCGGCACTCCATGTCCGGAAACATCGGCGATCAAAACACCCAAGCCGCCATCTTTAGGCAGGAAATCATAAAAATCGCCCGCCACCGAAGTGGCAGGAACATAGCGGCTGGCGGTAGTCAGTCCGGCGACAGAAAAGCTCTTTTCCGGCAGCAGGCCTGCCTGAATACCGCGCGCGATTTCCAGTTCTTTATTCAACGTAAGAAGCTGTTCCTCATTACGCTGTGTGCGGGCCGCAGCCACGTATCCCAGACAGCCCAGGAAAGCCACAAAGCCGATAAATTCCAGGTCTGGGCCATGTGGGATCAATCCCATATTCATCAGGTTCGTATGCACAATGAACAGCAGGAAAACAAAAAAACCGGCCCGGAGAATTTTCTGCTCGCGAGTGGCGGAGCGTCCGCCAACAAATAACAAGACCATCAGAATAGGGATAACCACAACGGCAATGAGGTGAATAGCTCTTTGAGTGGCACGCTCGCTATGGACCAGAAACAACTCTGCCATGCCGACTGCGCCGATCACGGAGAAAATCCCAATCGACCACAAGGCAAGCTTTCTCCAGCGCTTGGCCATGGTCGCAGTAAAAAAGAGAAGCAGTGGGATGGGGATGACCAGCGAGATCACTTCCGTAATCCGGTCCCATCGTCCCTGCATATAGTGGGACGAGCCATTGATGAAGAGCCGAACGCCGTACAGTATCGCGCCTAGGCCGAAATACAGCAGTGAATACTCTCTTTGCTTTCGCCGGCCGGCAAAAACCAGACAGCTCACCGCGCCCGCCGCCACAATCAGCACGCCAAAAAGCATCCGCGCAAGGTCCAGCGCGGAAAATGCCGCTATGTGGTCCTCATTCATTCTTATTCAGGCTGCTCTCAACCTCGGCCTTCAGTCAACTGTAAGCAGACGCTACGGATTCAATATCACCTTGCCGAACTGCTCGCTCTTTTCCAGTCGCTCATGCGCCGCCGCAGCTTCACGCAGTGGAAAGCTCTTATCGACTACGGGTTTAATCTTGCCGGCGAAGATGTGCTTCATCACTTCATGGAAGTCGCCCATGGTGCCCATGAACGAGCCCAGAAACGAAAGCTGGCGCGCAAATAGAAATCTGATATCAAAGCTGGCTTCCGGGCCGGTGGTAGCTCCGCAGGTCACCAGCTTGCCGCCGGGCTTTAGCGACTTCATGCTCTCCTGCCATGTGGCTTTGCCTACGTGCTCAAATACGATGTCGCACATTTGCCGATTTGTGATTTTCTTCACCTCGTCGCCGATCTTCTGTTTGTAATGATTGATCACGTGGTCGGCTCCCAGATCTCGGCATTGATCGAGTTTGTTCTCATCTCCGGCGGTGGCAATGCACGTTGCGCCAAACATCTTGCAAATCTGGATGGCGATGCTCCCAATCCCCGATCCGCCACCCAGCACCAGCACCGTGTCTGCCGGCTTGATGCCGCAGCGGCTCACCAGCATGTGCCATGCGGTGAGTGAAACCAGCGGCAGAGACGCCGCTTCGTCATAGGTCAGCTCTTCCGGAATCGGCAGCACATTCACGCGCGGCACGGCGATATATTCGCAGTTGCCGCCATCATTCAGATAGCCCAGCACGCTGAACTGCGGACAGAAGTTCTGCTGTCCCTCAGCGCATTTTGGACAAACGCCGCAAAACGTCATCGGCACAAGCAGCACGCGCTGACCTGCCTTGAGGTCCGTGATGTATTCGCCAACCTCGGCAATATCGCCGGAAACATCACTGCCGTTGATATGCGGCAGCTTCACTCCCGGCAATCCCTTGCGGATAAAAAGATCCAGATGGTTCAGCGCGCATGCCTTTACCCGCACCAGCACCTGGTCTTTACGCGGTTTGATGTCCGGCACATCTTCATATTTCAGAACTTCAGGCCCGCCAAACTCATGGAAACGGACAGCTTTCATCAGGGACTCTCCTTGCGCGATGGCCAAACAAGCGAGGTTATCAAAAATCCACCACAGAGGCACGGAGACACGGAGGAAATCTACAAAATTACCAAATTACCCATTAACCAAATCCCTGTCCGTGGTAGATTTTTTCCATGATCACCGGTCTCCACGCCATCATCTACTCGCCAGACGCCGACAGGGTCCGCGCGTTCCTGCGCGACGTGCTTGGACTCAAGTCGGTCGACGCCGGCCATGGCTGGCTGATCTTTGCCGCGCCGCCAGCAGAGCTTGCCGCTCATCCGACTGAAGCAAACGAGAAACCGCGCCACGAACTGTATTTAATGTGTGACGACTTGAAGGCGACAATGGCCGAACTCTCCACAAAAGGCGTGAACTGCGGCGAGATTACTGAAGCCCGCTGGGGATCAATCACGTCCATTCATCTGCCTGGCGGCGGTGAACTCGGGCTATACCAGCCCAAGCATCCGACGGCGCTGGGTTTGAGATAATGAGCCAACCATTGCCACTAACCACGGACGCAAAATGGATAAGCACGAACGATTGATTCGCCCGATACGCGAGATTCTCCTGCCCCTGGTCGTTTTAGTGGCTTTCGCGTCTTGTGTCCGCCTCTTGCGATTCGCATTCTTCCCTATTGTTCAAGCGCACTCGTGGCAAGGCGCTAAGCCTGCCGATATTGCACAAGATCCCCACTATCGCATTCTCATGGAAAATGCCCAGGTACGTGTTTTTGCGCTCACACTTCCTCCGGGCACGAAGAGCTTCGTGCGGCATGAGCATAATTATCTGACCGTGCAGATTGGAGACCATGAGGCGATCATGTGGAAGGACGATGAATCGCCCATCCAGCATTTTCGTGCGCCGTCGGGCGAAATTCATTTCTTCCTTGGCGGGTCAGCACATGGAATACGCAATGACTCGAATACCGAGTTACGAAACGTGATCGTTGAGTTTCTGGATCCCCAAATCACCGTTTACGGATATCGCTTTGAAAGCGGCAAATACGATTTTGGTCCAAACGTTCTAAACCCGCCGGTTGATCCTGAAGGGCACTTTGTTAATTCGCTCGACCTCGAAAAAGCAGTAGCCCGGGACATCCAACTTTTGCCAAAGGAAAGTCTGTCCGCCGCCGAAGGCCCCCAGTTGTTAATCGCCGTCACGCAGCTGTCATTCTTCACGGCATCGGGCGCCTCCATGTCCATGGCCCCCGGTGCGGTCTTGTGGCGACAGGGTGGCGCGTCGGCCCTGCCGAGCGCGAGCCCCGGACGGCAAAGGCTGGCGGTAATTGAGTTCAAGACCGGCAGGTCTGCGCCTTGAGCATTCCTACGGTGCAGAGAGTGTCAGGACTTCGTTTTGCTATTGCCGCCGTGGTAACGCTGCTCATCACCTACCTGCGAATCTGGAATTTTGAACGATACCGCGCAGGCTCGTGGCGCAAAGCCCATGAAACCCTCTGGAAAAAACCCAAACGCTGGCAATTGGTGCTTTTCTGTATATTGTGGGGAATCATCCTGATCGCATTCGTTACGGCAGCAATATTCAACCTCCGATAAAGCCTCTGCTTGCCCCACACGCTACAATATTCCTGTGGACATCTATGAAGAGATAACCCGCCTTCGTCGCGAAGGCCGTCGGGGAGCCCTTGCGACCATCATCAACGTGCGCGGCTCCATTCCATCGTTTGAGTCGGCCAAGATGCTGGTGCGCGATGACGGTTCTATCGTGGGCACGATTGGCGGCGGCTGCGTAGAAGCCGAGGTCTGGGAAGCAGCCCGCGAATCAATGAAGACCGAAAAGCCCCAGACGCTGCACTTCGACCTGAACAACAATCCCAAGTACGATACCGGCCTGGTCTGCGGTGGCACGCTGGAAGTTTTTGTCGAGCCTGTTCTGGCTGTCTCTACGCTCTACATTTTTGGCGCAGGACACGTAGCCTGGAGCCTTTATAAGGTCGCGCGTATGGCCGGCTTTGACGTGGTCGTAACCGATGACCGCGAGAGCTATGCCAACCGCGAACGCTTCCCTGATGCCCGCGACGTATACGCCGACGAGTATGAGCGCGTCACCGCTCAACTGGCCCCAAACGATGCCTCATACATCGTGATTGTGACCCGGGGCCATCGCGACGACATGCGGGTGCTCCGCTGGGCCGCTGAAACGCCGGCGCGTTATGTCGGCATGATCGGCTCGCAGCGCAAGACCATCGCCATCTATAAAGAGCTGGAAAAAGAAGGCATTGCCCCTGAGAAGCTGGCGCGCGTCTATGCGCCGGTGGGCATCGACATTGGCGCAATCACGCCGGAAGAAATTGCGGTTGCGATTGTGGCTGAGCTGATCGCCATCCGCCGCCACTCCGCCACGCCGCTGCCGCACATGAAAAGCGTCAAGGCGGCAGAGATCCTCAAGCAGCTTTGAAATATTGTTCACCGCGGAGACGCAGAGGTGCGGAGAAAAAAGCAAAAACTTTGCCGCTGATTTACGCGGATCGGCGCAGATAAAGAGGAAATTTAAGGCGCGACATCGAAGGCTTCTTGGTCTCCGCTCATTAGCGCAAATCTGCGGCTCATTGCTTTGTCCGCGTCTCAGCGCCTCCGTGGTGAAACTACGAATTTCGACTAAGATATAGTTTCACCCATGGCGCTTTCTCCTTCATTTGCGGGCGTAATCCTCTCAGCCGGAGCATCTTCGCGCATGGGCCGCGATAAAGCGCTCCTGCCGTGGCGCGACGGCACATTTCTTTCCTCAACCATACGCGCGCTGCAACCGGTAACCGAACTGGTGATCGTGGTGGCCGGAGCCAACGTAGCCAGCCTGGCGCCCATTGCGGACGCCCACGCCGCATTTCTTGCCGTTAACTCTAATCCCCAGCAGGGGCAGTTCAGTTCCCTGCAAGTTGGCTTGCAGGAAGTTCTCAATCGCGGGCGCGACGCGGCCATCGTTACTCTGGTGGACCGCCCGCCGGCGGAAGTGGAAACGATTGAGCAGATCAAAGCAACATTTCTTTCAAGCGACGACCGCATCTGGGCAGCAGTGCCGGAATATCAGGGCAAGCATGGTCATCCTATTGTGATTGGCCGCGAAATGATTGAAGCGTTCCTGCGCGCGCCCGTTCACAGCACCGCTCGCGACGTGGAGCATGCCAACCATGCGCACATCCGTTACGTCCCGGTAAACGATCCGTTGGTGGTGGCCAATGTGGACACGCCTGAAGACTTTGAGAAACTTCGCGCAGGTACAGCCATTTGAGGACCGAGACCTCCGCCGGCCAGAAGTTCGCTGATTCCATCCTGGTCCTGCGCCCGCGTGTCGCCGTGTTTGATTGCGACGGCACACTGTGGAGCGGCGACTCCGGCGCTGACTTCTTTTATTGGCAGATTGATCGCGGCATGTTCCCGCATGGCGTGGCGGAGCGCGCGGCTGCCCGCTATGCCGACTACAAACAGGGCAAGGTGGATGAAACTGTCATGTGCGGCGAGATGGTCACGATCAATGCCGGCCATTCCGTGCAAACGCTGGAAGAAGCGGCAGAGGAGTTTTTTTCAAGCATCGTGGAAAAGCGCATTTTTCCGGAGATGCTGCGGCTCACGCGCGAGCTGGATTCCATTGGCTGCGAGGTCTGGGCCGTCTCTTCCACCAATGACTGGGTGGTGCGTGAAGGAGTAAAACGCTTTGGCATTCCGCGGCGGCGCGTGCTGGCTGCCAGCGTCCATATTGAGGATGAACAAATCACTGACCGGCTGATTCGCGTGCCCAGCGGCCCGGGCAAAGCTACGGCGCTTCAAGAGGTTGTGAAGAAGCCCGTGGACGTATGCTTCGGCAACTCCATTCATGACGCTGCCATGCTGGAGCTTGCACGGCACGCTTTTGCCGTGAATCCCAACCCCGATCTGGAAAAAATCGCGCAGGAAAAAAGCTGGCAGATTTACTGGCCTTCAGGTACCAGGAACCATTCATGAGGTAAAACGTGCCATTCGCAGAAATCAATATCACTCGCCTTTTTTACCGGCTGGAAGGCCGGAGCGATTTTCCTCCTTTGGTGCTCTCACATTCGCTGGGCTGCGATCACAGTATGTGGTCGCCGCAGATGCCTGATCTGCTCCAGCATTTTCAGGTGCTGCGTTATGACGCTCGCGGCCATGGTGCGTCCGATGTGCCGGCCGGCGATTACACGCTGGACCAGCTCGGGCAAGACGTGCTTGCGCTGGCGGATAAACTCAGCCTTGGCAAGTTTGCTTTTTGCGGTCTCTCTATGGGCGGCGCTGTGGGCCAGTGGCTGGCGATCCATGCTCCGCAGCGCCTGAGTGCGCTGGTTCTGGCCAACACCGCGCCCAAGCTCGGCACACCGGACACATGGAATGAGCGCCGGAAGGCGGTGCTGTCGGGCGGCATGCAGGCAATTGTCGATGCAACCATGCAACGCTTCTTTTCTCCCGACAAACAAGAGACTGTCTGGGCGCAATCCACGCGCAGGGTCCTTCTTGGCTCCGATCCCAAAGGCTACGCTGCCTGTTCCGCCGCGCTGCGCGATACTGATATGCGGGCGTCGCTGAGCAGGATTTCTGTTCCCACGCTGGTCATCGGCGGCGATCAGGATCCTTCAACGCCCTGGGAAGGAAACGGCTCCATCCTGGCAGCCGATATTCCCGGAGCCAGGACTGTTCTTTTGCAAACAGCGCATCTTTCCAATCTGGAAGAGCCGGTTGCTTTCACCCGCGCTGTGCGGGATTTCTTGCTGTCGTCGGCGAGCAATCGGCGATAGCAACCCAGGCACGCGGATGCCGAACGCAATTTCACAAAATATTTATTTAAATATCCGCTTCCTCTGTTGTCGTTTGCTTCAACTCTCGTTTATTCTGCCAAGCAGTAGTGAATATTCGTATGTCCGTGTCCAATGAAATGGCTCAAGCGCTGGAAGACCCAGACCCTGCTGCTGCTGGCAGTGATCGGGCCGGGCTTTATAACCGCGAACGTTGACAATGATGCCGGTGGCATCTACACCTATTCGTTCGCCGGCGCGCAGTTCGGCTATTCCCTTCTCTGGACCATCATTCCCATGACGCTGGCGCTGATCGTGGTGCAGGAGATGTCCGCGCGCATGGGCGCATGCACCGGCAAGGGCCTGAGCGATTTGATCCGCGAAGAATACGGCCTGCGCATCACCTTTGTGATGATGCTGCTGCTGGTGGCTACGAACTTCACCAACGTAATGGCGGAGTTCGCCGGCGTGGCCAGTTCCATGGAGCTTTTTCATGTCTCCAAGTTCATCAGCGTACCCATTGCCGCGGCCATTGTCTGGCTGGTTGTGGTCAAGGGCAACTACAAGAGCGTGGAAAAAGTCTTCCTCACCGCATCTTTTTTCTATATTGCATACATCATTGCCGGGGTGCTTTCACGGCCTAACTGGCCGGTTGCCGCCGTAAGCACCGTGCGGCCGCCGCACCAGGCTGCATTGTTCCACGTTCCCGGTTACGTTTACATGGTTACGGGAATCATTGGCGCCACCATCGCGCCCTGGATGCAGTTTTACCTGCAAGCCTCCGTGGTGGAAAAAGGCGTCAGCATGCGCGACTACCACAAGACAAAAATCGACGTCCTGATAGGCTCGATTTTTGCACCATTGGTAGCGGCCTTCATTATCCTGGCCTGCGCCGCCACGCTCTACCAATCCGGGCACCGCATGATTAGTGATGCAGCCGATGCAGCCCAGGCTCTTGGACCGCTGGCGGGCAGATGGGCACAAATTCTCTTCGGCGCCGGTTTGTTCAACGCTTCGCTCTTTGCGGCGTCCATTTTGCCGCTCTCCACGGCTTACACCGTATGTGAAGGGCTTGGGTTTGAGTCCGGGCTGGACAAAAAGTTCAGTGAAGCCTCTGTCTTTTACTGGCTCTATACCGCGCTGGTGGCCGCAGGTGCTGCTGTCATTCTGCTACCTCGGTTCCCGTTGCTTAAAATGCCGGTGCTCTCGCAGGTCTTCAACGGAGTCCTGCTGCCCTTTGTGCTGATCTTTATGCTTCTGCTGATCAACAAGACCAGCCTCATGGGCAAAAACGTAAACACCAGGTTCTTCAACTGGGTTGCATGGGGAACAGCCAGCGTGATGATCGTGCTCAGCGTACTTCTGGTATTCCAGTAATGTTTAGATTGTTGCTTGGTGGCCCGCGTACAGCGCAAGCATTTTCCAACAACTGCAAAAGCATCCATAGACCATGAAGCTGAAAATCTTTAAACGCGACCTCAGTATGCCCCGGCGGGTGGCCGGCTTTGGCGTATTGAAATACCGGCTGATCGCTTTTCTTGCCGTGTTTGGTCCCGGCTTCATCACCGCCAATGTCGATAATGATCCCGGCGGCATCCTCACTTACTCCCAAGCGGGAGCAAAGTATGGTTACGCGCTGCTGTGGACGCTTATCCCTACGACAATCGCGCTGATCGTGGTGCAGGAAATGGCGGCGCGCATGGGCGCGGTCACAGGCAAGGGGCTGGCCGATCTCATCCGTGAAGAGTTTGGCTTGCGCGCTACTTTCTTCGTGATGGTGGTTTTGGGCGTTGCCGACTTTGGCAACATCATGGCTGAATTCGCCGGGCTGGCTTCCGGTATGGGGATTTTCGGCGTCAGCAAATACCTCGTCGTCCCCGTGGGCGCGGCCATTGTGTGGTTTGTGGTAGTGCGCGGATCGTATAAGCCGGTGGAACGAATCCTGATTCTTTTTTCGCTGATTTATTTCACCTATCCCATATCCGCCCTGCTGGCGCATCCGGACTGGCACCAGGCACTCAAAGACACTTTTGTTCCCGTGATCAATAATCATGCCGACTACATCTTGCTGGTGGTCGGTTTGGTGGGGACCACGATTACGCCATGGATGCAGTTTTATCTGCAAGCCTCCATCGTGGAAAAAGGCATTGGCAAGCGCCAATACGCGCTCTCCCGCTGGGACGTGGTGCTGGGCTGTATTGTGACTGACGTGATTGCTTTCTTCATTGTGGTGGCGTGCGCCGCAACGCTGTACGTGAATGGCAATCACAACATTACCGATGCGGCTGAAGCCGCTCAGGCGCTTGGGCCTCTCGCCGGACATTGGGCGAAATTGTTGTTTGCCGTGGGATTGGTCAACGCTGCAATGCTTTCGGCGGCCATTCTACCTCTGGCCACCGCTTACAACATCTGCGAAGGCCTTGGCGTGGAATCCGGCGTAAACAAAAAGTTTTCTGAAGCGCCCACCTTTTACTGGATCTACACGTTCCTGATTCTGGGTGGCGCAAGCTTCGTCTTGATCCCGCATCTGCCGCTCATCAAGCTGATACTTTTCTCCCAGGTAGCTAACGGCATCCTGCTGCCCTTTGTGCTCATTTTTATGCTGAAGCTGGTGAACAAGACTGACTTGATGGGCACGTACAAAAACTCAACCTTGCAAAACGTGATTGCCTGGGGCACCAGCGCGGTCATGATCGGCTTGACCATTGCGCTGGTCTGGACGCAGATTACCGGCGGGAGCTAGAGCAGTTTGCCCGCGCTGATGTCCTTTACTAATCTCACGTCGGCTTCAAGAAAATCATAGGTCGGCAGCTCTTTGCGATCGACCCAGCGGACGTCGCGAAAGATGCGATTCTCAATCTCATTCTTAAACTGGTCGACGCGATAGAAATACAGTTCGAGCGATGCGCCATTGGCATAGTTATGCTGGATAGCTGCGACCTTGCGGCCTATCTCGGCGTCAATGCCCAACTCTTCGTCCAGTTCGCGACGGAGAGCATCTTTCAGGTCTTCGTCGCGCTCCACCTTGCCGCCGGGAAACTCCCACTTAAGCGGCATTGCCTGATCTTCTGTCCGCTGGCAGATCAGGATCTTGTTATCGCGAACTATTAACGCCGCCACGACCTGTTTCATTGGTTTCTGTTTTTCCAACATCAAATGACAAAAGCTTTAACCACAAAGGTCACGAAGGATCACGAATAAGATGAACCCGATGCGCGAACGACCTTTGTGCTCTTTGTGACCTTCGTGGTTAAGTTTTTTCAGTCAACGCCGTGATTGATTCAGCATGTCGATTCTGCGCAAGCCCTTTGACGCTATAAACAACTCCGGATGGATCGCCGCTGCCAGCGCATGCAAGCCCTGAATCAGCGTGCTGGCAGGCGTGTTCAGAAACTCGTCATTGATGCAATAGACACGACCGTTCTTTGCCGCTTTGGTCCGCTCCCAGCCGCGTTTGGGGATGATTTTTTCCAGCGGCACGCGATCACCCGCGCCGCACCACGCTGCAACAATCACGTCCGGATCAGCGGCGGCTACTTCTTCTTCAGTAGTCTGCTTTCCCGGCTGGCCAAAGAAGCGTCCGCCGGCGGCTTCCACCAGTTCCGCAACCCATGTTTGCGAAAGAATCAGCGGCTTGCCCCACTCTTCGCAATAGACTAAAGACCGCGTAAGACCTGTGGTCTTCTGCCACATGGATTGAACTTCCTTCTCGATTCTTGCCACCAAGGACGCTCCTCGTTGCGATTCGGCACGGGCTTCCAGACCCATGACGTGCGAAATCATCATGATGTCTTTGTAAATGTCACCAAGAGTTTTGGGCGCCAGCCCCAGAAAAGGCACGCCGCTCTTAAGAATTTCCGCCACCGATTCCAGCCGGTACGGGACAGAGGCAATCACCAGGTCAGGCTTGGCCGCCACGATTTGGTCCGCTTTCGCAGACCAAGAATCCTCCGCAATGATGCAGCCCGTCTCCATGACCTCGGGACAGACATCGACGCAATATTTGGTGCAGGCCACCAAGCGATCCAGCAAGCCCAAATCGCGTAGCGTAACCGTCACGCTGGGCTGGAGCGACACGACTCGCTGCGGAATCAGGTTTTCTGGCATGATTGATTATATAAACAGAACACCGGCAGCGAGACCGCGTTAGCAGCAGGCGTTTCATTGTCGACGGTTGGGGAATGCCCGTGGTGGTCATTATGAAGCTGAAAGACTTTCTCAAAACGATTGCGCCGGAGCCCGAAGTGCTCCAGGCAACACGGATCGAGGCCAAGAGAAATAAAACGTCAAAGCTGACCAGCCGGCAGATCGACCAGGAGATTACCGAATACCGCCAGGAACGAAGGCCTAAAAATGCCACGTCCAAGCGCCGTTCTTGACACAAATGTCGTTGTGGCGTCGCATCTGAAGGAAGAGCGTTTTTAAAGATTCGAGTTATCAAGCTGATTGAACGTCCATTCTTTTATCATCGCCTTACAATAGTGCGCGCACAAGCAGTGAGGAGCACCGCAACAAAAACCAATGTCTTACTCCGAAAAAGTCCTCGATCATTTTGAGCATCCGCGCAACATCGGCGAACTGCCTTCGCCGGACGCCGAGGCGCGGCTGGAGCATCCAGTGTGCGGTGACATCATGAGTCTCTCAGTAAAGCTGGCTGATGGACGCATTGACCAGGTACGCTATCGCACGCGCGGCTGCGTGGCCTCAATTGCCGCAGGCTCCTGCCTGACTGAGATGATTCAGGGAAAGTCTCTGGCCGAAGCTTCCGCGCTCCAGCGTGAGAACCTGCTGGAAGCGCTGGGTGGACTCCCAAACGCTTCTGTCCACGCAACCCATTTGGCGATGGGCGTGCTAGCCCAGGTACTGAAAAAGCTGGCAACTACTTAGGATTGAAGGCCCTCTCTCTGGGTACTAGCATCCAAACGAGCGATAGGTTTACTCTGTGGATAATAGTGCCGAATCGGCGCGCCCAACATTAAAATCCTCTCGGAGCAGCGCCGATTAGCAGTACAATATGTCCCCACAGCCTGCCCTGCCCAGGGACGAGAGAGAAGGAGATGAATATGCCGCTAGCGCTGCTGCTGTTGTACTTTACTACGCTAACGCCCCCCAACCCTTCCATCGACGGCGTAAAGATCGTGACGCGCCAGATCACGGGCGGCTTTACCGACACGCGCACCGAATATCTTGCACCCGACCGCCTGCGCAATGAATGGCAGTCGCAATTGCGCGATGGCACCGGCCCGCCCATGGCTACCATCATCCAGCGCGGCGAACGCGATCGGGTCTTCATGCTTGACCTTGCGGCGCACGAATACATTACCTATGAAACCGATTCTCGCGGATCAACAGTCGCGACGAAACGGCCCATGGTAGATTCCGGCGGAACGCTGAAGATCTGGATCGAGAGCACTGATACCGGTGAGCGCAAAGAACTTTTCGGACATATTGCCCGGCACATCATTACCCGCGAAAAGCGGATTGTGGGGCCTGGCGCTTGCTCCAAACCTTCTTTAAGCGAGACTGATGGCTGGTATATTGACGGCTCCGTGCTGCCGGAGTGGCACCAGCAGAAGAAGAACAACTATGGCGTGGTGCTGGCCGCAGAAGTCTATACCGGCTCAAATGACAAGTGCTTCAACAGAATGGACAAGGTTGAGGTCCACCGCACCGGCGTGGAAACCGGCTTCCCGGTAAAAGTAACTACCACGTTGACCAGTGAAATAACCCAGCCTGATGGCAGTAAACGCACACTTTCTTCCACCTGGGGTTCAGAAGTAGTGGAATTGAAGGAAGGTCCGCTGGAATTGACTCTTTTTGACGTCCCCAGAGATTTCCGTCGCGTGGAATCACTCCGCAGCTGGACCGCCAAACCGCCGCGGCAGCAGACCACCTGGGAATGGTTCAAGGAAAAAGTCCAGGAGATGTTCAAGTAACGGCGATTCCTTGATGGCAGGGTTTTAAAAAGACCTCTGATTTGCACCTGCTCGGCTGAATCATGCGGAAATCCTCAGCCCCAGACACGATGTGCCGTTTCCATCACCAGCCGCATCTTAGCCCATTGTTCTTCTTCCGTCAGAAAATTTCCTTCCATGGTTGAAGCAAAGCCACACTGCGGGCTCAGGGCAAGACGTTCCAGCGGCACGTGAGTTGTGGCCTGCTGGATCTTGCGCATCAGCGCGTCGCCGTTCTCCAATTGCCCGCGCTTGCTGCTGATCAGCCCCAGCACCACGATCTTGCCGGTAGGAACAAAGCGCAGCGGAGCAAACGTGCCGGAGCGTTCATCGTCATATTCCAGGAGGAAACGGTCAACGTTAACCCCGCCAAAAAGCTTTTCTGCAATCGCGTCATACCCGCCTTCCGCATACCAGTGGCTGCGATTATTGCCACGGCAAAGATGCATGCCCAGCGTTACGCCCGGACGGCGGGCCGCCTCCAGTACGGCATTGTCTGCGCGGATGGATTCATCCAGCAGGTCTTTAGGTTCGATCTGCATTTCCTTGCGAATCCACTCACGCCATTTCGGATCGATGTAATAGCTGTAGCGTGGCGCATCAATTTGGATATAGTTCACGCCTTCGCGCGAAAGCTGCGCCAGTTCCGCTTTCATCACGTCCACAATCGCCCACAGCAGTTCAGAATGGTCTTTATAGACCCGGTCCGTAACGCCGCGCTTAAATGAAATTGCCGGAAACTGCGTGACGCTGGGCAGCGTCATTTTGATGGCGCCAGGGCTGTGCTGCAGTAAAAAACTGAGCTCGTGCCCGGTAAGCCGGCGAGTCTGCTGAAGCTTTGCTGTAACCACTCCTGCTACGCGGCTTAATTTCGCTTGTTCAGGGCTATCGGGTTTAGCATGTCCGTTGGTTTTTGCCGGTGGAATATCCAGCTCTGAAAACCAGGATCGCGGAGTGTCATCAGCAAGGTCAAAGCCTGCAACCGCTTCAACAAAATCGCTCATGAAATTGCGACGACGCGTTTCACCGTCAGTAAATACCTGAAAGCCCAGCTCTTTTTGACGTGAAATCAAGCGCTTGATATGAGCATCTTCCAGCGCGCGCACACGCTCAGGGTCGGCATGGTGCTGGTTTCGCGCTTCCAGCAGATCCGCCGGCCTAAGAAAACTTCCTATATGCTCTGCACGAACTGAAGTCAACATGAGGAACAGCAGCAGCGCGGATTCGAGTTCACGCTGGTAGTTGGAACCATTTTACAGCAATGGGCCAATTTATTCTGTTCGATCCCATACCGAACGTGTGACGATTGGAGCGGGTTTGGAGCGGAGCGACAGTCCGTGCACTGGGGAACAAGGCAAGGCTTCGGTTGTTTGAAACCATCGAATGGCCGATGGCGCATTAAGACCTTATTCCACCACGACCGACTTGGAAAGATGGCGTGGGCGATCGACATTGCGCCCGCACAGAACGGCGATGTGATACGCCAGCAGTTGCAACGGGATCACTTCCAAAATTGGCTGCAGCAGCAAGGGTATATCTGGGACGCGCAGCACGCAGGGAGCAATCTCCTCAATTTCATCATCGGAGTTAGGGACGATTGAGAGCACGGGAATTTCGCGTTCAATGAACTCGCGGATATTGGAGACGCTGCGGCTATAACGCAGGGTGGAATCCGGATCGCGCGCATCGTGGGCCGCCAGGACAACTATCGGGAGCTGTTCGTTGACCAACGCTGTGGGGCCATGCTTAAGCTCGCCCGTGGGATAGCCCTCAGCATGGATGTAGGAAACTTCCTTGAGCTTGAGCGCGCCTTCCAACGCGATGGGATAGTCGATGTCCCGTCCGATGAAAATGAAGTCCTTGAACCGGTACAGCTGCCTGGCGTATTCACGGCTGCGCTCGTCGCTCTGGAGGGCCTCTTCCATGCGAGCAGGAAGATTTTGCAACTCATCCAGCGCCAAACGTGCGTGCGCATTCAGCGTTCCGCGCTCTTGCGCAAAATATGCCGCCAGCAGGAAAAGGGCGGTCAACTGTGTGGTAAAGCTCTTGGTTGCGGCAATGGCCACCTCTTCGCCGGCATGGGTCAGAAAAGTGGCATCCGCAAGCTGCGTCAAAGGAGTTTCCGGCACGTTGCAGATTGCCAGCGATCTGGCATGCTTGCGTCGCGCAACCTGTAATGCGGTTATGGTATCGATCGTGGTCCCGGACTGAGATAGAAAAACAGTCAGTTCCTCAGGCGCAACCACTGGGTCGCGATAACAATATTGGCTGGCAAAATCAACTTCCACATCAATGGCCGCCATTCGCTCAAACATGAATTCGCCCACCATTCCGG
>DASXKZ010000053.1:0-9259 GCA_036496525.1 Candidatus Angelobacter sp. | reverse complement strand
TATCTTTTGGATTTGCGGATCGTTGTCAGGGCAAAACAAACGCTCATTGGCCGGACCAAGGACATTGCTGAAGGCGGGTTGGGCGCTACTATTCCCGGCAACATTGATATTGGAGAAATCGTTGAACTCGAATTGCAGCTCCCGGAAACCTCTGAACTACTGAAAATCAAGGCTGAAGTCCGCTATCGGCATGGCTTCCAATACGGATTCAAGTTTATGCAGACCACCGAACAGCAGAAAGATATTGTCCGGCGCACCACGCGCGACCTGCGCCTGGCTTAGCGATCCGTTCTCGTATTAGCAGGCGCTTGTTTCGCTGAAGGGCGCGGTGCAAACGACCTATGTAAATTGGCTCCGGAATACGGCTTTGATGTGGTCCAGCCGTTTGGATAATGCTTCGGCTTCTTCCTTCATCCCCAGCTCATTGGCCAGACTGATTGCATCATAAAAGGCGTCTTTCGCGTTGCTGTAACAATGACGAGCGCCTTGGCCGCTCTCATACATCTGGTCATAATATTTTTCACCCAGCACTACGAGTTGGCGCAGCCGGTTGCGGTTTAGCTCCTCGTCACCACGACGAACCGGTGTTTCGTCAGGCGAGGCTTTGATTGGAAGGACGGTCAACAGCGCTCGATTTTCCCTGAGCCGTATCGCGCGAAAGCCGGGAACTTCCTCCGGCAACTCAGTTTCAGGAAGCATAATGAAATCGGAATACAGAGGCGGGCGCAGAAGAGACTTCCAGGTTTCATCTTGCAGCCACGGATCAGCTACCGGAAATGCACAGTACCGTGCGCCAATCGCTTGAGACAGATTCATCAACACACGCGCCAATCCCATGGCCCATTCGGTTGCGCTGGCCTGTTCGGCATAGGCGGCGTCCCGTTCATGGAGAAAAATCACGGGATCGCCGCGTCCTCGCAGCCGAAACTCCAGATGAAAACGCTGCCTTCCGGAAAATGCGACTACGCATCCATCCCATGCAGGAGCTGACGTCACCACCAAAGCGCCAGTGGGATCGGTCATCTTTTCTCCCCACTTCCACCAGCGATCGTCACGATCATAAGACAGGCGCGCGACATTCACCCCGTTACGCATCAGGAATCCGCCATCGAGCAAAGAGTTGATGGCAAGTTCCACCGCCTTGTCACGCGGTTTTTGCAGCGCCCAGAAAACAGCTGTGCGGAAAAGCAGAGACTGCTCAATGACTGGTTCGACGTCTTCGAATGGCAGGCTGACGATAACCGGCTCTGCATTGCGATAAAAGCGTACTTCGACTATGCGCGGCCCGCCTTCAGTCGACGGCAGAACGGCGGTCACTCTGCCTTCCTTGTACTGTGGCAGCGCGCGCTCTGGCAGCTCGCGCAAAAGCCGCACGGTATCTTCGGGATATAACAAATTTTTCCTCTCGGCAGCAGATTACAGTGAGGCGATTCCCTCCGCAATCACATTTCTGGTACAGTGCTGGCGCATCATACGCAAGTTTGCAGAAGGAGTGCTGCAATGCCAAACGGCGGCCCGGACAATTGCGGAACCTGCGGGTTCAATCGCCGCAATCGTGGCATTTGGCGAAATCCTGAGCCGGATGAGACACTAACCTCATTCTGCGAGATACGCAGTGTCACCATCCTGGGTGACCACTGGATCTACTGCCAGAACTGGCACACACATACCCGCAATCCCATTGGCCCGATCTATTCTTCCGGCATTTATGAGGACCGCTATCGACGGATTCCCTGGCACGGACTGATTGCGCCGGAGTTCATCCACAGCGGCGTGTGCAGCGAGTGTGGCGTATCCATCGAGGATGGAATCTCCATTCCCGCCGTGGAGAGCCCACCCATCACATTTTGCTGCAACCTGCACTATCTGCAATGGTGGAAGCGGCAACATCCGGATGACGAAGCGCCTATGAGCGCCGATCTATGGGAGGCCTAAAAACCGCAGCAGAAGCGCTACTCATGTTTGCGAAACAGGACGAATCGGCGTTAGATTATTGGCCATGAGAAAACTCTTTGCCGCTGTTTTCATGCTTTGTTTTGGTCTGGGTTCTTTGTGTGCAATCGCCCAAAACCCCGCAGCCCAACCCTCAGCCCAACCGCCTGCGCCCAATGCAACCGCACCCAGTTCAACTGCGAAGACAGGCGATGTGGATTCTATCGATCACATAGTTGCGGCGGTTTATGACGTAATTTCCGGCCCAGCCGGCCCACGTGATTGGGACCGCTTCCGCACCTTTTTTTATTCCGGAGCACGCTTAATTCCCAGCCGTCGCGATGATAAGGGGACAGTCAGCGCGCGGGTTTACACGCCGGACGAATACGTTACCCGAGCTCAGAGCGTCTTTTCCAAAGAAGGCTTCTTTGAAAATTCATTGGCCAACCGCGTGGAAGAATGGGACCACATTGCTCATGTCTGGAGCACATATGAGTCGCGTCATTCCAAGGGTGAAAAGCCCTTCGCGCGCGGCATCAACAGCTTTCAGCTTATCAACGATGGCACCCGGTGGTGGATCCTCACCATTTATTGGGAAAGTGAAGATCCATCACACCCGATCCCTGAAAAGTATTTGAAGTAGCTGGAAGTTATTTTTTTCCCACCACGAGTAGGGTAAACGTGCCCGGTTTCATGCTGCGTCGCGGACGCTCGCCTTCTTTTGCCGGAGGCTGTTCCTCTATCTCCGCGGTGACCAGATATACGTCATGGTTGGTGGTATCCAGCGCCATAGTGCGCGCAAATTTCTGGGTGGGAGCGTTCTCAAGCACGCTGAACTTGCCTGGTGAATCTTCGTGGACAACCGTCAGGTTACCGTCACGCCCATTGGAACTGAAAGCGAGTTGTTTATCAGCGTCAAAAGCGTTTGCGTCCACGCCTTCACCAATAGCTGGCGTGGCAATCACCTTGCCGCTATCGGCATCCGTTACAGCCATCATCTTATTGCCGCACCCGGAAAACAACCTGCGGTGTTTCTGGTCCATCGCCAGTCCGCTTGGTTCCTCGCAGGGAGCAAGCGGCCAGGTTTTCACCACCGCCGCCTTCTTGGCATCAATGCTCGTCAATTCGCTCTTGTCCTCAATGTTCACATAGACCATGCCCTTGCCATCAGCCGCGCCGAACTCGGGCTTGCCATCCAGCGGAATATTGCCGACAATCTTGTCATTCGTGGCATCGATTACCGTGGCATTTTTGCTGCGTCCATTAAAGGTAAACACGCGCTTGGTCGCGGCGTCATAAAGAATGGCGTCAGGGTTTTCTCCCTCGATTTTGATCTTGTCCGTCTCCTTCAGCGTCTTCAAATCAAAAACCGTTACGCTGTTGTCTCGGCCATTGCTGGTGAAACCCTTGCCTAAATCCTGCGCCAGAGCAATACCGTGGACGCCGGCAGTGTCAGGAATGTCCCCGACAACCGAACCTTTGTAAGGGTCCACCACCATGACGTGTGTGCCACGGGAAATGAAGAGACGCTTCCCTGCCGGATCAAAAGTTAAATAGTCCCAGCCGCCATCGCCGCCCAGAACGTACTTCTGCTTCACCTCATACTGCGCTGGAGCAAAAGCCTTCAAAGAGCCTGCACACAGGCACGCCGCCACGAACAAAACCATTAGCTGTTTCCGCATTCTTCTCACCTCATTTTGTCGCTGACCATTCTAATAGGAACACACAAAACTGTCTCGTGATTCGAGAGATTTCAACCCGTGCACTTGCTTACTTCCCGGTCCGGGTCAGCCAAAAACGGCGTAGTGCCACCACGGCCCATATTGCTTCCACCACGCCAAAGGGCCATACGCCTTGCAGAAAACCATAGACTGAAGCCAGCGCGCAAGCCAACGCGAAAGCAAAGATGAACCAGGGACTGCGCTTTTCCAGCGCGTAAAAGACCAGCATTGCCGTAACGGCGAATAGCCCAAAGGCAGTGAGAGCGCTCAAACTTTGCTCCTTAAAATTGCATCGCGATTGTAAAGCAAAGCTGCTGCCAGGAAGAGACATCCAACGGGGCCCTCAATGCTCGAAAGCAGAGCGCCACAAATTATTTTGCAAGCTTTCTGCCGGGACTCCGTTCTACCAACAGAAATACTCCCGTTTCCTCCAAGGGAGCGCCCCATGCTCGAAGAGCTGCTGGTCCTTCCCCGCGGGATGGTAGCGTTGTTGCCGTACGCACAGCACGTTATCATCCCGGGACCTGCAAGCAAATTGTATGGATTCAACTCAGGTTATGGATGAAAAAACTAACGGACCGGGCAGGCTTGTGAAGGACCGGTCACAATGCTCTGATCGGGAAAGCTGAAAGCTCCTTCGAAAGCATCCGATGTTGTTCCGCGCTGAAACCATTGCATTAATACCTGGTTCTGCGGATGATAGGTAAATCCATCGATCAACACGGGGTATCCGGCATTCGGCATCAGGGCCAATGGATCGCCTGTTTCAAGATTGCTCTGACAGCCGGTGGAATTCGGGACCTGCCATGCTGGCACGGCATTGCTGCCGAACGGATTATTCATCCACTCGGAAATTTCGTGGCTCATGGGCGTCACGTCTGCCAACGTGGGACCAAGAATCCCCTGATCTACCCAACTGGCCCATATAAAGGTCTGCACAAACTTGATCTGCGCCATCTCGCCTACGTCAAACGACGTGTGGAAGCCGAGCACGCAGCATTTCTTGATGTCTTTCTGCGGCGCAAGAAAGACATTCGAGGTAAGGGCGATGGCGAGAGCGTCCGGTGACAGGTTTGCCATCTGAATCATGGTATTCAACTGCGACAAAAAGAAATCCGTATCAACGATTGCATACACTACGCCGGTGCTGGGGTTTCGGTAAACCTTGGCATCGCCTCGCGGCACGGCGATCCTGAGCGGCTTCATGATTTGCGGAACCCCCAGCAGCGTGTGCCAATCCTTGCCGGCAGTGGCATTGAACTGCGCGCGCTGCACGGCATCGGCAAATTGCGTGGTTCCCGTGGCGTATTGAGCATCGTGGAAATTAGGAGACGCTTGTACGCGCGGAACAATCGCTCCGGGATCAATGACGATTGGCGCGCCATTCTCATCCACAAATTCCTCAAAGAACAGCGAAATAGGTATGATCTGCACCGGAACTTCAGTGGTTGCGTTCGATTGCGGCTTTGCCCCGACCATGGTGAAGGGATACGCTTTTCCCTGCGACTCAAATGATCCTGAGAAATGAGGAACGCTGAAGATGCGTCCATCTCTCATTGCCGCGCGCGCGTCAGGAGAAAGCTTGCTGGAGCCTTCAAATTTTGGTTGTGCGCCTTCTCGCTGAAGAAATCCGCCGGTGGCATCAATTGGTTGGGAAGTTTCAGGTGACGCGCTTTGGGCAAACGCGCTGCCGGAGAGCAAACAGAGGAGTGCCATCGCGCCGCAAAAAAAAGAGACGCGCCAACTCAATCGACCTGGTTTGAGAGACACTTACCCGAGCTCCGGAAGTAACAATCTGTTATTTTCTTATTACCGCACTGATTTGTCGAATAAAATTGTTGTAAGTACCTGATAAAGCTAGGCTTTTAAACTTAATCCCTCCTGCTTTTCATTAGACTTTCCAACAATGCCTATATAAAGGATGCAAGCAGCAGCTCAGGAGTGGGACGCGGATCGCTACGGCAAAATCGACATTGCTGTTATAGTTTTTTCTTTCTCATGAAACGTTCCAGCAAACAAGGGCCGACCAACAGCGCATTCACCGTGGCCGTGGTACAAGCTGCATCGGTTGCGTTTGATTGCAAAAGGACTCTGGCCAAAGCGCTGGATCTCACACACGACGCCGCGAAGCGCGGCGCAAAGCTCGTGCTCTTTCCTGAAGCTTTTATCTCCGGCTATCCGCGTGGGCTCGACTTTGGCGCCGTGGTGGGCTGGCGCACTGACACTGGCCGCGAAGACTTTAAGCGCTACTTTGAAAGCGCCTTAGAAATTCCCAGCCCAACAGTCGCTGCACTGAGCCAAGCAGCCCGCACTAACTCCGTTTATCTTGTGATGGGCGTAATTGAGCGCGAGCGCGGCACACTCTATTGCTGCGTGCTCTTCTTCGCGCCTGATGGAACTTTTCTGGGCAAGCATCGCAAGGTGATGCCCACCGCTTCTGAGCGGCTGATCTGGGGATATGGTGACGGATCAACTATGCCTGTCTTTGACACGCCAATGGGCAAGCTGGGAGCGGTAATCTGCTGGGAAAACTACATGCCGCTTCTGCGCACATACATGTACTCGCAAGGCATTGAAATTTACTGCGCGCCCACGGCAGACCATCGCCCCACCTGGTCTGCCACCATGCAACATATTGCCACTGAAGGCCGCTGCTTTGTCCTGGGCTGCAATCAGTTCAACCGCCGCCGCGACTTTCCCAAGAACTACTCCACCGCGTTCGGTGAAAAACCGGACACCGTTCTTTCCCGCGGCGGAAGTTGCATCGTAAATCCATTTGGTGAGTTTTTGGCAGGCCCCAACTTTGAAGACGAAACGATCCTGGTGGCTGAGTTGGATCGCGGACTTCTGCCCAAGGCCAAATTTGATTTTGACGCCGTTGGCCACTATTCGCGGCCTGATATCTTCCGCCTCACAGTAGATGACCAGCCCAAGCCGCCCGTCGCGACGCTAAGCAGTCAAGCCAAGTCACGCAAAGCCGAATGATCTCTCGCACTGAAATTCAGGATGCAGGCCGGCGGATCGCTACGCATGTCCGCCGCACACCGGTATTGCCGTTGGAGGAAAAGGCCTTCGGCATTGACGCACGAGTTTTCTTCAAGCTTGAATGCCTTCAGCATACCGGTTCATTCAAACCTCGAGGCGCGTTCAATTGCATACTAAGTTCGAAGATCAGCGAACCCGGAGTGATCGCAGCTTCCGGCGGAAATCATGGCGCAGCCGTCGCCTATGCGGCCCACGAGCTTGGACATCGCGCGGAAATCTTTGTTCCGGTAATTACGCCCAAAAATAAAGTTGATCGACTGCGGCAGTACGGCGCTGCTGTCACCATTATCGGGAACAGCTACTCTGAAGCGCTTGCTGCAAGCAAGGAACGCGCATTGGAAACAAACGCGGCGGCAATCCATGCGTATGACGACGCACGCGTGCTCGCAGGCCAGGGGACGCTGGGCATGGAGCTTGAAGAGCAGGTGCGCGGTTTGGATTCCGTGCTCATCGCCGTGGGTGGTGGCGGGCTCATTGGTGGTGTGGCCGCGTGGTATCAGGACCGGGCTCGCATCATCGCGGTTGAGCCGGAACGCGCGCCGACCTTGCACAAAGCCCTGGCAGCCGGTCAGGTTGTCGACGTTGAAGTAGGCGGCGTTGCCGCGGACTCGCTTGGCGCCCGCCGCGTAGGCGAGCTGATGTTTCCTATTGCGCAGAAATTTGTACAACAGTCATTGCTGGTGAGCGATGAAAAGATTGTTGAAGCTCAGCGCGTTCTGTGGCAGCAACTGCGCTTGATCGCCGAACCCGGAGGTGCAACCGCTTTCGCGGCCCTGCTTTCCGGCGTTTACAAACCTCATCCTGGAGAGAGGGTTGGCGTGGTGATGTGCGGTTCAAATGCTGATTTGGCGAGGATTCCTGCCTAGTTTTTAGCCAGTGTCAACCCAATGATGGCTTCAAGCGCCGGGAGATTCTGGCTGCTTTCGCCCACAAATACGCGGTTTCTCCGCGTTTCTACCCGGCTACGCCTATCTCGCAATCTTTTGCATATGCAACCGTGAAAATATTTCACGCGCTTCTTACTGATTCTTTTGAAACATTTTTCAATTTAGTGCACTACACACTTGGCAAGACGATTCTGCCAAGGTAAAGTGTTCTCCCCCAGATTTTTTCCAAACCAACAACTCAAGAAAACGCGAGGGAATAAGGATCATGAGAATCTGTTCTTCCGGATACAAATTTGTGTTTATCTGTCTGCTGGCTGTTCTTCTGCCATCGAGCCTGGCTTTTGCCACTGACGTCACGGTGGATTGCAGCGGCGCCACGCCGGGCGCTTTCACAACAATCACCGCAGCGCTGGCTTCACTGCCCGCCGCTGGGCCCAATTCCATTGCCGTTTCCGGCACTTGTACGGAAAACGTTGTAATCGTTGGCCGCACCGATCTTGGAATTTTTGGCAACCCCTCAGCGACTATTCTTCCGCTGAACCCAAATGGACGTGTGCTATCCATTTTTGATTCGCTTCGCGTTGGCGTCAGCAACAACATCACCTTCAATGGGGGGCGTGGGATCGCGATTACTACCACTCCGCGCGCCGATTTTGACGCTATCGCCGTTCTAAACAGCGGAGGCATCGGCATCACCAGCACGGACTCTCTGGTCCATCTTTCAAACAGCTCCATAACCAACAGTGCAAGGTCTGGAATCAGCGTGAGCGGCGGCACGTTCTATCTCGATAGCGGCGTGAACGTTTCCAATAATGGGCGCAGCGGCGTAAGCGCCGCCACGGCTCATTTGGTCCTGAACGGCGGCGATGGGACGCCCGGCACCGCGAATGTCATCAGCCACAATGCTGGAGTCGGGGTTGCGATTTTCAATACTGGCGAAGCTGACATCAATGGCGACAACCAAATCACTTTCAACGGCGGCCCTTTTGGTCTGGAGGTGATCCATACCAGTACAGTTCTCATGTCTGATGGCATCATCAACAGCAACACTGGCCTTGGCGTTCATTGCGGTGAGAGCAGCCACTGCGAGTGGTCAGGCGTTACCCAAGTCAACAGCAATACGGGTGGCGGAATTGAAATCACAGACCATTCTGACGCTTACATTGACGGCGGAATTACCGTCTCTGGCAATACGGGGGTTGGAGTTCTGGTTGACCTCAGCTCAGTGCTTAACAGCCTGGGCGGCAACACCATCTCCAACAATACCGGTGACGCCCTTGTGTTAAACACCCTCTCAGTGCTTAAGTTTGCCCTGCCAGACACAATCACTGCGACTACCGGCAATCTGGCGCTCAACTGCAACAACGGTTCTCTTGTTTCCGGCGATGTAAGCCCCTATAAGCCGAAGAAATGCGGAACTCAATTCCAGGTAGTTCCAATTCACTAGAGAAGAAGGCAAAGGAAGATTGGGCCGCTACAAGCGGCCCTATTCTTTTTATCTTTCATTGGCGTTCATTTCGCCTGAGTTCGGCAGCAAGTTTGCTTTTCCGATCACGCGCGGTATCGGCGATCACCGCAATTTTGTAAATCACATTCTCCTCTCGCAAGCGTAAATTAAAGAACGACTATGCCAAAAAATGGCACTAAAAATCAGCGTTTAAGCGTGATTTTTGT
>DASXKZ010000052.1:0-2959 GCA_036496525.1 Candidatus Angelobacter sp. | reverse complement strand
TTCGATGATGGAGATGCTATCCGAATCGAAATTGCTCACCACTAGCTCGCCACCATCGGGCTTCAACGCCAGATGCACGGGACTCTTTCCTACATCAAGAAACGCCAAAACCTTATCCGTTTTCAAATCAATCGAAGCCACCTGGGACGAGCCGCTGCATGCAACGAAGACTTTGCTGTTGTCAGGGAGGATCGCAATATCGGTGGGCTGCGCGCAGATCGGCAGGGTCGTACGCACGTGCAACTCTTGCGTATTAATTAAGGAAATCGAATTGTCACCGCGATTGCTGACCACCAGGGTCAACCCATCAGGTGAAACCCTGGCCAGTCCCGGGTCTGCGCCGACGCGAATGTTTGTGACCACGGCCCGCTTCTCAAGATCAATCACTGAAACGTTGGCCGAGCGAGAGTTGGCAACATACGCCCGTTTCCCATCTCCGGAAACATCAATGAAAAATGGCATAGCATGCACGCCGATGGTCGCCACTACCGCGTTCTTCTCTGCGTCAATCACGCTGATGTTATTCGACCCGGTATTAACCACGTAGACTTCGTTTTTCTTGCTGTTGGTGGTAACGCCAGTCGGATTCATTCCTACAGGAATGGTTGGCCCGAGCTCGAACGAGCGCAAATCAATCACTGTGACCGTATTACTTTTGCCATTGGTGACGTAAGCGTACTCGCGATAGGCCGGGCCAAAATTGCGCAGGTCGCTGGGTCGGAAATACAGCCAGCCCAGGCCGACGGCCACCGCCAGAAAAACAACGATGAAAAGAAGTTTTCTCAAAGGAAAAGTAAGACGCGGAAAAGTTAAGACTAGAAACTACACATGTCCTCTTTAGTTCTAAATCCGATGTGAAACTTCCGGGACCCGCCCCGCATCTGCAACCGCAGGTAGGGTTCCAATACCCGAAACCGTTCTTCCCACAACTGAAGCAATTTGCCGCACCTGCGTCATCAATTCATCAAACTGATCGGGGAAGATTGACTGTACTCCATCGGATAACGCTTTGTCCGGCTGATGGTGTACTTCAATGATCAGCCCATCCGCGCCAACAGCAATTGCAGCCCGTGACAGCGGAGTAACTTTGTTGCGTTTGCCTGTCCCCTGGCTGGGATCAACCACGATTGGCAGATGGCTCAGCCTTTGCACCGCTGGAACCACACTCAGATCGAGCGTATTGCGGGTATGGTCCGCAAACGTCCGGATGCCGCGCTCGCACAGCAGTACCTGGTAATTGCCTTCGCTCATCACATACTCGGCTGCCATCAGAAACTCTTCCAGCGTTGCCGACATGCCACGCTTGACCATGACTGGAATCTTCGCCCGTCCCGCGCGCTTCAGCAAAGAGTAGTTCTGCATGTTGCGCGCGCCGATCTGGATAATGTCCGCATACTTTTCCACCAGGTCCATAGACTCGTTATCAATCGCTTCAGTAATGATCTTCAGACCAAACCGGTCGCGGACTTCAGCCATAATGCGCAGGCCTTCTTCTCCCAGCCCTTGGAAAGAATAGGGAGAGGTGCGCGGTTTATAAGCTCCTCCGCGGAAAAACTGCGCACCTGCTTGCGATACGCGTTCCGCAATGGCAAAAGCTTGTTCATGAGTTTCGATCGAGCAGGGGCCAGCCATTATCGCCAGATCTTTCCCGCCAATGGTGGCATCGGTCCCGGCAAAACGGATGACACTGTTCTCAGGCTTAATATCGCGGCTTACCAGCTTGTAAGGCTTGCTGACCGCGATCAATTCCTGCACGCCCGGCATTTCCTCAAGCGAACCCGGCTCGACGACTCCCTTGTTTCCAGTGATGCCAATGGCGGTGCGTTCCGCACCCGGCAAAGCATGGGCGCGGTAGCCCAACGACTCAATCTTTTGGCATACGGCACGCACTTGTTCTTCGGTGGCGTGGGCTTTCATTACGACTAACATGACTGCTCCTTAAGAAGGATTACCAGTCTATCGTTAAGCGAATTGCCTCGCAAACAGGGCAAAAGAGGACTGGGGGCCTGTATAAATTCTTCCCCCTTTGTCATTCCGAAGCACGGTTTTTGTGCGAGGAATCTGTTTTCCTAGACAGCCCTACAAAGCTGTCAGCCAATAGCAGGTTCCTCCTCTTCGCTGCGCTCATTGTCGGAATGACAAAGGGAAGAGATTATTCAAATTCCACTACCAATAAACAGATCAGCCTCAGAACTTGTTAGCTCTGAGGCTGTAATTTACGGCGGTTTTGAACCGTCCGCGAGCCTATCCCTTCACGCTGATCTTGGAGAACGACAGAATCGCTCGTCCAGTGGTCGGCCGCCCAAACGCTGTAGCGGGACGGAACGTAGTAAAGATCAACATATTCTTTACTTGTGGGAGCAACTCAGGAGAACTACCTTCATCCGAAAGAATGCGGTAGTCCTGTACCCGCCCATGAGAATCCACATCTGCTTCAATTACCAATGACCCTTCGTGGATGGAATCCAGCGTCGCTCCAAAGTTGAGCTGCTGTACCTGAGGATCAGTCCCCACAACCAGCGGAACATCCGGATTTCCGGCCTGCAAAGGCACAGCCATGAAACCCATGAGCACACCGAAAACTAAAACCGCGCTGGCCAGTCCAGCGGTTGCCGGAACCATCATGCTTTGGATGGCATTCCCCAGGCGCACAAATACATTTGCCAGAATAGGACGCTTGGAACGGGCAATCTCTTGTGACATAGTCACCCGCAGCTTTAATCCCAAATCAGCAGGCGCTTTTCTGCGTCCCACTTTGTTGAGCAGTTGCTGGGTCTGGCGTAGAGATACATATTGCTGTTGGCATGGCTCGCAGCCTTCCAGATGCCGGCTGACGGCCTGCATCTGCGTGCCGGTCACCGCGCTATCCAGATATGGCGAGAACAACGATTTGGCTTGGCCACAATTCATGGCATCACCTCGACTCCCCTGCCATCAGCTACCCGAGAGCGTGCAACTT
>DASXKZ010000051.1:0-4492 GCA_036496525.1 Candidatus Angelobacter sp. | reverse complement strand
GACCACAATCACCAGGTCATTCAATGGAGAGAAAGCATCGATAGCAGCTGACAGCAGCGTGCCACCACTAACTGCGCCGGTTGGAGGCCACGCAAGCAGCGCCTTGTCTTTTCCCATACGTGTGGAGGCACCCGCCGCAAGAATCACTCCGCAAAAACTGGGTACATGGGGCATGAATGGGGATTACGACTCAGCAGTCATTTTCTTTGTGGACTGGTTCTACTTTCGGTTCGACTTCATCTTCAGCTTGTACGCGATGGAACCAGCTCATGTGCGGCAACTCACGCTCCGCATGCCGCCGGTGTGCGATCAGCTCTGCCGTAATCGCAACCGCGATTTCTTCTGGGGTAACAGCCCCAATATCCAACCCCACAGGCGCGTGGACGCGATTAAAAAGCTCCGCCGCAATTCCTTCCTGGGTCAGTTCGCGGAAAATGGCAATCGTCTTCCGTTTCGATCCAATCATGCCGATATACCGCGCCGGAGTCTGCACCGCCCAACGCAAAATCCGCATGTCATCGCGATGTCCCCGCGTAAGGATCACAATGTAAGCCGACTCTCCCGGTGACAACCGTGCCATCGCTTTATCGAAATCATCTCCAATTACTTCCTTGGCGTCGGGAAAGCGTTCACGATTGGCGTATGCCTCGCGGTCATCCACAACCGTGATATCAAAGCCGGCGTTGCTGGCAACTTTATATAGATTGACCGCAACATGCCCGGCCCCAAACATATAAAGCAACGCTGGGGGCAGCACCGGCTCAATAAAAATATCCAGCGTACCCCCGCAAACCAGTCCGGTATCGTGCTTCGGGTTCTGATTAAGATTAAATTTCAAAGTACGAGGTTTTTCACTCTCCATTACTTCCCGAGCAGCTTGCCAAACTTCAGCTTCGACGCAGCCGCCCCCGATGGTCCCCACAATTGACCCGTCATCGCGCACCAGCATTTTGGCGGTTTTAAAGGAAGGAACAGATCCCTGAACACTGACAATGGTGGCCAGCGCTCCACGCCGCCCATCACGCCGAAGCTGCACGATCTCTTCGTAGATATCCATTGCCACCAGTAATTATTAGTTCTTATAGATGTCGAGTCAACCACAGATTAAACTTATTGAAAAAGGAGCAAAACAAATGCGAGTGTCAGATTTTCGTCGGATCGCCCTCAGCCTGCCAGAGGCAACAGAAGGCTCGCATTTCGGCAACGCTGATTTTCGCGTCGGCGGGAAAATCTTTGCCACCCTTTCCCTGGCGAAACAAGGATACGGCGTCCTGCTATTAACTCCAGAACAGCAGGCGGGGATGGTCGAGGATGAGCCCAAAATCTTCTCAGCAATTCCCAACGGTTGGGGACGAAATGGTGCGACTCGCGTGTCCCTCGCCAAAGTATCCCCAGACATCTTAAAAGCCGCGTTGCAAACCGCATGGCGCCGAAGAGCGCCCAAAAAGCTCTCCGCTGCATCTGCTAAATAAGCGTTTCCATCCAACCCATAGCGGCGGGAATTCCTCTAACAATATGAATGGAAAGGTTAGTAGCGAAGCAAAGCCGATTAAATATATTTGGAGATTGTTATGAAGAAAATTTTCCTGATCGCATTTTCACTGCTGCTCTCAACTTCTATTTTCGCGCAGGCCGCTCCCCCGGCAAATCAAGCGCCCAACAAGTTCACTCCCGGCAGCCTGCTGCCCGTTGAACTAAACAAAACCGTTGACGCCAAGAAAGCCCATACTGGCGATCCAGTATTAGGCAAAATTCCCCACGATCTCTCCGCGAATGGAAAAGTGATAATTCCCCAGGATGCAAAAGTCATGGGGCACGTAGCTGAGGTCAAGCCTTCAAGCCACGACAACAAAGATTCCATGCTGGGAATCGTGTTCGACAAAATCGCCCTGAAAGATGGTTCAGAGATTCCGCTGACTGCCCAGATACAAGCCGTAGGAGCTCCGGTGTCAACTGCCTCCGCAGGTTATCAAGGCGCACCTCCGCCGCAGAGCAACCCCACTGGCGCGAACCAGACGTCTGAAATGGGAGCGCCAACCAACTCCACTGCACCGGTAGGACAGCAACAGCAGCAAGACCCGGGAGTTCCCTCGGGCACGTCAAACCCTCCACTAACTGGAACAAGTCAGGGAGTAATAGGTTTAAGCGGATATTCCTTAAACCAGGGCACGATGCAGGATTCCGTAATCAGTTCACAAGAGCACAACGTGAAATTGGAGAGCGGAACGCAAATACTGCTGCGTACGAAGTAAGACTCTGGATGCCATGGATTTCGCTTGCTGAAGATTTTGGGTGGTGCAGGGTTTTAGCCCCCGAGGCATTTAAGCGCTGGCAGCGTGGCTGAGTGCATCCATGGCATCTTCCACCGTTTCAAAAATCAGAAACAGCGCATCCGTGTGCGTGATTTCCAAAAGCTTCATCACCCGCGGACACACTCCACTCAAAGCCATCCGATGCCCCGCCTTGTGCCGTGAAATATAAGCGCTAACCAATGACCCTAACCCAGCAGAATCAACATAGGGAACTTCCGTGAAATCAAGTACCACGGTCGCCGAATTTTCCCGGCGGATGGCGTGCTGGAAGGGAATCAGATTTTCCGCGGTAAGCGGCCCATGTAGACACAACACACCCTGCCCGGGTAGATCGCCGCGCAGTTGTTCGATTTCGAGAGAGTCCGTCATGGGTAGGGGCAGATTCTAGGCTAGTTCGCCCAAGGTATCAAGCCCCGCGTGGAAAATTTACGCGGCCTTCACCCTGGGGCGATAATAGCTGTCCACCACCTGGTTGGTGATGTCCCACACGCTGCGGAAGTCACCCTGTTTAGGCAGAATGATCCGCGCCAGTTCAGAAACCAACATCTGCACTTCGTCGAGACGGTTGAGTAAAACCTGCGTATTGTCCTTGGGAAAATCTCTAACCTGAAACATCCACCACGCTCCTGTACTGCTCTACATGCTTAGATTCTCTTTATGACCAACACGTAGCACAATCGGGTAGATGCTTCATTACCGAAGTACATGGCCCGCTGCACACGCGCGAAACAACGTGTCACTTTTGAATAGTGAGAGAAGTGGCGAAGGCGTTTCGCGGTATGTCACAAGAAGATGCATAGGCCAATTGAATGTTAGATTTGAAGCTGCTAGACAGCGATCAAAAGAAGTTGAAAATGCAGATTGTGAGGTAAGTAACTACGGAAGCGCATGGGGTCCGGTGATCTCCCCGGTCTTCAAAACCGGCGGGCGGTCCGCCTCGCGGATCGCCGGTGGGTTCGACTCCCACTCGCTTCCGCCAAAACCACGGCATCATCTATCACGGCTTTTTCCACTCCGTCAGAGCTTTCAACTCAGCCATGATTTCTTCCAACCTCTGTTTTCGGCGTTCCCGGTCCGATGCTGCTACCGGTCCTTTTTGATGTAAGTACATCTCGTTGGCTTTACTGATCTCAGCTATTTCCTGGCGTAAGACATTCAGGCGCTCGGTCACCAGACGCGGCATAGTCATAATTTAAATATATAGAAAGTTAAACTAAGCGATTTTTACTTCTTTACGTGTATGTGTAACAGGTTGTTTCAGGTCAGATCTATGCTCTTTGCGAACATGCTCCGCAAAAGCTTTGCTAACGGATTGCTCGGAACTGGCAGCAAAAGACGTTGCGCACACTGAGCAGCGCTGTTTCCCGTTGCGCCGAACCAAATACGGCGGAAGCTGAACTTTAGACATACACAAGTGTTTCACAGGTGAGGGCACTTGTCAGTCTGATGCGGTGCAAAAATCAAATCTTGTGACATCCAGCTATGCTTTCGTGTGATTCCGGTAGGCCATGTGGCGAGGACTCAAGAACCAGCCTTCCTCCGAACTGCGAAATCTGCAAGAATGACGCCATGAAACTGATCGCCCGCTTCCTGAGCATTTCACTTTTGGCGAGCCTGACTGCGGTTCTCAATCCCGTTCTCGCGCAGACAACGCCGCCCGTCCAACACACTGAACGTCCCACTCCGCCCACGCGCGATCCCAACACCCCGGGCTATGTCACGGCCAAGGCATTGCCCGACGGGACAAATCCTCCCGCGGATGCGGACGGCAATTTCATCATCGGCCCCGGCTACGTCGCTCTTCCAGAGATACCAGACGCACCCAAAGGAACCGTGATTGAGTTCACTATGAGCTCCACTGATAGCAAGATTTATCCAGGCATCGCCCGCGAAGCCCAAACCTTTGGAACCGTTGATCCGGCTGATCCGGCAAAGTTGGTAGTAACGACAAGTCATCCCGCTCCCTATACGCGAAAGGTGGCGGTGTATGTCCCCGCGCAGTATGTGCCGGGCAGCGTTGCACCATTCATTGTCGGAGCGGACGGCCCCGACCGCTTGCTGTTTTCGGTCCTCGATACCATGATTGCCCAGCATAAAGTTCCGGCAATGATTGCCATTTCCATCGGCAACGGCAGCGGCGACGCGCAAGGCAGTGAACGCGGTCTGGAATACGACACGAT
>DASXKZ010000050.1:0-3606 GCA_036496525.1 Candidatus Angelobacter sp. | reverse complement strand
AGTTCAAAAACGGAATTGCTTTCTGGAGCCAGCCCGACACTGTGAACATCACGGTACGCAGGGAATCGAAAGTGGCATCCAACTAGGTCCGCGCAGGCCCGTCGCCTTTATCAATCCCATTGTAGATGGCGGAATTGTGGGCGCTGGGCGTGACAGCTTCTTTTATCCGCACGCTGCACAGTCTTTACGCCATTGCCGTTTCCAGAATCGCATTCACGTGGATTTGCGTTGTATCGAGGAAGGGAATCCCGAGAGCGGACTCGTCCGTCAAGATGAGCGGTAGCTCTGTGCCACCGAGGATAAGACCTTGAATACCGTCTTCCTTCTTCATCCGCGTGGCGATGGCCACCAGCCCCTGGCGCGTTTCCGGCAGGAATTTTCCGGGAATCAGTTCATTGATGTATTTGTCGTGAATGTAATCTTGTTCCTCCGCGGTCGGCACAGTGAGTTCAATGCCTTCGCGGGAAAATACGTCAGGATAAAAACGGCCGTGCATGGTAAAGCGTGTTCCCAGCAATCCAAGTTTCGTAAACCCCCGCGCTTTGGCTTCCATGCAGGTGGCTTCCACAATGCTCATCAGCGGAATCGGCGAGCGCTGGGCGATATCGCCAAAAACGATGTGCGGAGAGTTGGCCGCCAGGAAGCCAAACTCCGCGCCCGCGCCGTGCAGGCGCATCACTTCCGGCACAATGTATTCAGTCAGCTCACTTAGCTTGTTGGCGCCGAGTAGATCCAGTCCCTTTTGCAGGTCAATGCTGTTGATGATAATGCTTGGCGCGGGGCCGCCGGGGGCGCGTTTCTGGGCCCCATCCAACAGGCGCTTGTAGTAATCAATGGTGGATTCCGGCCCAATGCCGCCGATCATGCCGATGATTTTCATTCATAACGCTAGATGTATGCGACCGTGGGGACGATTCGATTTTTGTGTCGCGCCTACAGGAATTAAATACCTTTACCGCAGATCAACGCGGATGAACGCGGATCCGGAGTCAAGTGGTGTGCGACGCGCCTAATTGCAACATGATAATTCGCGCCGCTGCCTATCAGTGTCATCAGTGCAAATCAGTGGTCAGATGCGACTGCGGTCCAATCCCCTCACCGTTTGTTTGGCTGAGCAGGTTCGCTGCGGAATGATGCGTTGTTTAGACCGTAATTAAGATAGACAGATTTGTGCTAATATCCCGACTCCGCAGCAGGAGGAGAATAAATGTTTGGGGGCAATATGTTTGGGGGCAATATAGGTTTACCGGAGCTGCTGATACTTGTCATAATAATCTTCCTATTCTTTCTACCTGTTTTGGCGTGGTGGAAGATTTTTTCCAAAGCCGGATATCCTGCAGGGTTAGGTCTGGCGATGCTTATTCCAGGCGTGAGCCTCTTTGTCCTCCTCTGGTTCGCGTTTTCGACATGGCCGATAGAGAGGAATCAGGGCGTGCAGGAACCGTCGGGACAACCACTACGGATGCAATAAGCTATGCAGAGCGGAAGTCCTTAGCGTTGAATTATCTTGTTGCCCCTTGGCTCCGATCCGCGTTTATCCGTGCTGATCCGCGGTAGGTTTTCCGCCTTCGGGATATTTAGTTATGCATAGCGCCGGCGCGCTTTAATCCCTGACTACTTCCACATTCGTTCCGGCGACGGTCATCTTAATCACGCGGTATTGGTCGTCGACCCAAAGGACCCATTGTGCGGAGTCGGAGTCGCGGCTTTGATCATTGAGCCAGGTAAGCGATTGTGGGCCGGTCATATCCAGCTTTACGCGGTTGAGTTCACGCTCAACGCCTTTTACCGTGACTTTTGCAGGGCCCAGCAGTTCCAGAGTTGCGTTGCCGGAAACATGCTGGCGCGGAACAAGGATCACAAACTTGCCCGTGCCGCATACCAGGCCGTTATCCTGGCGTCGGCAGCCGTTGGCCAGATACCACCATAGCAAAACTTCACGCTGGGAGAAAAAGTTGTCGTCCAGGATGATGGTGGAAAGAGGCAGCATGTGGGGCACATCGATTTTTTTCTGGTCGGCGGGGACGATATGTTCTACAAGAAGTTGGTCTTTTGGCTCGACGGACGCCTCTTCTTTTTGCGGCAGGGTGGAATGCCAGTTGTAGGAACGCAGTTCGCCCTTGGCTGTCACCTGCATTTCAGCGCTCTGGGTGGCTTTGAAATGGCCATCGTCAAATTTGATTTCAGAGGATGCGGTGGAATAAGAACGATCACGGTCGGCATTCGGCGTTTCAGTAATGTTGAACGTCTCCGTGCCCACGCGCTTGCCATTCATAAAGATGCCGAAGCTGCCGGAATCAGCCACCTTGGCGCTGCTCTTTCCTTTGTCTTTGGTCTGGTCAGCCGCGTTAAGACCGTTGGACGTGGCAAGCATCGCGCTCAGGAGAATGGCGAGCTTTACTGCTTTCACTTTTCTACCTCCGATAATCTGCTTTTACTTTTCTCTTCGCACGTCTGCCGACTGGAGCAGCCGTTCGATTTCCGCCGTGGCCTGCTGCACCGATTTGCCGAGCGTTTGTACGGTGAATCGGGCCAGAGCGTAATCTGCGCGACGCGCGGCAAACAGCTCGTTAAACCTTGCGTCGTGCTGCGCCAGCGGACGCGCTTTTTGCTCTGCCTGGCAACGCCTCCGCAATTCTTCCACCGGAGCTTCCAGCAGAACGGTGATTGCGCCGGCGGAGTTAAGCGCGTCACGATTTTGCTTCTGCACAAACGCTCCGCCGCCCAGCGCTAATATAAGATCGCTGCCGGCCTGCTGGTCTTGCAATAAAGCCGTTAGCGCCGCGCTTTCCATCTGTCGAAAAGCGGGCTCACCGGAAGAAGCAAAGATCTCAGCCACACTTTTCTTTTCGCGCTGCTCGATGACATCATCGAGGTCGAGAAAATTCCAGCGCAGACTTTTGGCCAGTGCACGCCCAACGGTTGTCTTGCCCGCGCCCATAAACCCAATGAGGACCACGCATCGCATTCAGTTGCGGGAATCGCTGCATGCGCGGAGCTTGCGGGCGTGTGGTACTGGCATAAAGTTTTTAAAACGTGGTGCTTAAATTATTGCTTCTTCACGCGGATTTTACCACTGAAAGACTGGAGCTCAACCGAAGATGAGCCGGAATTGGAGGTACCTGCGAAGGAACGTCCTTGCTGGGGGACGAAGGACGTATGAGGTTTTTGCTGTAGAGGAAAATCGTTTTCAACCTTACCTGTGGTTGAGCGCGCCGTAAGGTCCACGGACGCCGTGGCAGGCAGCGTTACATCAATAGCGCCGCTGTGCGTGGTAAGAATGTAGCTGCCGCCTCCGGAGCAATCGCCCTGATATTCAATATTGCCGCTGGTAGTGCCCACGGTCACGCGCTGTCCGTTGACGTTGGCCAGTTGGACCGCGCCGCCGGCAGATTGAATATCGACGCGGCTCATGGTGACATCTCTGAGGCTGACGGGCGCTGTCATGCTGCGAACGTTCACGTGGGACTTTGCAATGTTATGAACTGTGATCTGCCCGGTCTCGGACGACAGCCCAATTTCAGAGCCGATGCCTTCTGCCGTGATCGGCGCAGAAGTGCTGCTTACATTCACAGAGATGCCGGCCGGAATGGTAACGTCATAATC
>DASXKZ010000049.1:0-3735 GCA_036496525.1 Candidatus Angelobacter sp. | reverse complement strand
CATGCGGGGGAAAAGGTCCTTGATGCCGCCATGCGCGGACATGGATTTTCCTTTGACCACAACTTGCACGCTCTGCGGATTGTTGAGGATTTCGAAGTGCGCTACGCAGCCTTTCGCGGGTTGAATCTTACTTTCGAAGTGCGGGAAGGAATTATTAAGCATTCGCGCGACTATAGCGCGCAGAATTTTCCCGAGCTGTCTGAATACCTGCTGGATTTGCGCCCGCCGCTTGAAGCGCAGCTGATTGATATGGCGGATGAAGTTGCCTACAACACTGCCGATCTAGATGATGGGCTGGAAGCACGGTTGCTTACGCTGGAACAGATCCGAGCCGGATTGCCGCTGTTTGATGGTTTTTATCGTGAGGCAGAAAAAACTTATCCGCATGCGGTGGAGAAATTGAAGTTTAATGAAGCGTTGCATGACCTCTACGATCGCCTGGCTGGAGATTTGATTCGCAATACACAGCAGCGATTGAAAACAGAAAACATCCATAGCCTTGATGAAGTCCGAGCTTTCCCCCAGCGGCTGGTTGGATTTAGTGCGCAGGTGGACAGCGAGCGTCAGCAAATAAAAGAATTTTTGCGGACGAATGTGTATCAGAATGCAGAGCTTGATCCGGGCAAAAACGATGCTGAGAAAATCATCGGCGAGCTATTTGAGTTCTGGATGAAAAACCCTGAACGGCTGCCGCGGAGTTATCAGGAGAAAGATGATCCATTGCCGCGAGTGATTTGCGATTACATTGCCGGGATGACGGACAATTTTATTTATGAGCAGTATGAAAAATATTGTCCGCTGTGAAAGACTCAGGGGCCAAAGCCCAAATCATTTTGTAGCAAGTTTAGAGATTGGCTTTAGCCTCTGAGGCGTTTACTTGGTTGCCGTCACAGAAGTGACCACGTCATACAGCACCTGAAACCCGCGCCGCACTTCCTCCACCCGAATCCGTTCGTCATCACCGTGCTCTGTACTGTTTTCTGCATCGGTGGCGGTGTACGGATTAAACCCGTACGAATTGATTCCCAGTGGGCGATAGCGTTGCTCCTCGTTGTATCCGCTGGTCAGGCGAGGCAACACCAACGTTCCGGGAAAATAATGCGCTGTGACTTTGCGGAATGCGTCATACAGTTCTGTGTTGGTGGGCGAGAAATTGGCTACGCGGAACTCTTTACTCTGCGGCTCGACGCTGACGTTGGGATCGTTGACTACCTTGCGGATGGATTCCAGAAACGCTTGAGGGTCTTCTCCCGGCAGCAGTCGGACATCGAGATTGGCCCAGGCATCAGGCGGGATCACATTGGTTTGCTGTGAACCGCCGAGCATAGTCAGAGTGATTGTATTGCGGAAAAGATAGTTCAAAGATTCATCGTTCTCGATGATTTCGTGGAATTTCTTGTCCTGAATGTATTGGCTGGCGTTGAGAAAATACTTCTCCCGCTCAGGAGTTTCCTTTGGCGCAATCTGGCGCATAAATTCATCCACAACTGGCAATACCTTCATTGGCGTGTGATAAGCGACAATGCGGTCAAGTGCACGCAGCAAGCGGTTGGGTGCGGAGTCGGGGTTGGGACGCGAGCCGTGTCCTGCGCGTCCATGAGCAACGACGTGCAGCCAAAAGGGTGTTTTTTCTCCTACATCGACACCCATGAACTGCACCTTGCCATTTTCCTGAATATTCTCACCACCCTCATTAATAAGAAACTCGGCATTGCCCAGCAGGCCGCGCTGGTTGGCGATCATCCAGTCTGTTCCCGTGCCATCCACTTCCTCGTCGGCCACAGCAAGGAAAATCACATCCCGATCCAGCGCGATTTTTTCCCGCTTCAAGAGCACCATCACCATCAACTGAGCCAGACCTTCACTCTTCATGTCCTGCGCGCCGCGGCCGTAGATGGCTCCATTAGCGACGTTCGCTCCGAACACAGGCTGGGTCCAATGAGAAGCGTCGCTGGTGACAACATCCATGTGGTTCAGCAAAATGATGGGACGCTTGGCCGTGTCTGAAGTATGCGGAAGCCGCGCCCAGAGATTGGAGTGATTGGGCGCGTAATCAAAAATCCGGTTTTCAATTCCTTCCTGATCGAAAATCTTCTTGAAGAAAGCCGCCGTGCGCGATTCGTTTCCCGGAGGATTGGTAGTGTCAATGCGCAAATACTCCTGCTCCCACTGCACCGCCAGGTCGGCATATTTGTTCATTTGCTCGGCAGAAATGTTCTGTGACGCAAATGAGGTTGCAGACTGTTGCGCATGCAGCGCGATGGAGGAAATTGCCAGACACAGGAAATACACCGTGAAACAAACGGTTTTACCGGTTTTTGCCATGCTTTCTCCTGAAATGCTTGGTTCGACGGCGTACGAAGTTTTTATATCAGGTCTCCCAAAAATTACCCTTGGCGTGGACTTTTCACTCGTCCCCGGCCTTGGCAAGAACTACAATGTTATTGGAAACGAAAGACTTAGTCTCCTGCAAGTTTGGCATTAGAACTGTTAATAGGTAGGGTGGGCGCCAGTTATCCGGTGCCGCAGTTTTAGGCCAGTCCCAGGCGTCTGTAGCTGGCCGAATTTGCATCAAAGAGTGACCCAAGCTCAGTCGTTTTTTGGGGACGCACACAAAAAAATCACGCAACACGCGCGTTTAGGCGTGCTGGAGTGGAGCCCAAATGCTCCCCCGAAATTGGAGGATGTAAGACTATGAAGAACCGTGTAATTCTAGCGCTACTTTTGAGCACTGTGCTGGCCCTTCCAGTCCTGGCACAGGATACCAATTCGAATTCGCAGAGCCAGCCGGCCGCGACTTCGACCCCGGCAGATCAGAGCACTACCACCACCGGCGCCAGCGGCAAGCCCGCGTTGCAGCCGGACACGCACGAAGGCTTCTGGGGAAAGATCAACCCCTTCGCCCGCAAAAAGTATGTACAACGCCAGACCGCGCCGATCCGCGATCGCGTCAACGAGCTCGATGAACTGACTTCGTCCAACACCAAGGCGATCAAGGACACCGACGCCCGCGCGACCGAAGGCATCCGCTTGGCTTCCGCGAAAGCGAACGAAGCTGATCAGCACGCCATTGACGCCGGAAACAAGGCGACGCTGGCGAACCAGACTGCTACCCAGGCCAACACCCGCTTGACCACCGTCGAGCAGGTTGTGGGCAACATTGACCAGTACAAGGCTTCGACCCAGACTGAAATCCGTTTCCGTCCCGGCCAGAGCGTGCTGAGCAAGAATGCTAAGGCTGCTCTGGATGAGATGGCTACCCCGCTGAAAGATCAACGCGGCTTCATCATCGAAGTCCAGGGCTTTTCTTCCGGCCGCGGCCAGGCTGCAATCGCCACCTCACAGAAGATGGCCGATTCAGTGGTCCGCTACCTCGTGCTCAATCACGAGATTCCGGTTTACCGGATTTTCGTCGTAGGCATGGGTAACGCTCCGGTTCCGACCGACGCGCAAGACGCCAAGGCCAAGCATGTGAGCGGTGGACGCGTGGAAATCAGCCTGCTGAAGAACGATGTCGAGCAGCTGAGCGCCAACGCGGCTCCGGCTACGAAGTAAGTTAGTTCCCAACGGTGAAAGGCCCCTTGCGAAAGCAAGGGGCTTTTTGTTGTGAATTTATCTCAATCTTGGGTGCCCCATGTCTCGCCGATTTTGCGAGACATGGGACTGAGTCCGAAAGGCAGATTCAAAAAAACGAATAGAGGGTGAGGTTCGTGGAATCCCACTTCTTGCAAAACC
>DASXKZ010000048.1:0-25908 GCA_036496525.1 Candidatus Angelobacter sp. | reverse complement strand
GACGAGCACCGTGGATTCGGCAACTTCGCGCGGACGGGGTTGAGTATGCCAGAGCTGGTCTTGTGACCATTCATGCTTTGCCTGGTATTGCAGCGCCTGAGGCAGCCTCTTGGCCAGTGCCAGCAGAACGGCAATCGCATGCTCGGCGACCACCGGGCCATGGATTCCCGTTGAGTTGGTGACGACAACGTTGCTCCGCACCATCTCTGGATACATGAGCTGGTGCACTGCCGCCGCGGGAGAATGTATCCAGCGAAGTTTTTTTGCCGTGGCGAATTGCTCAGGCCGCAACGACCAGCCGATGAACACATCTGTGTCGCCAATTTCCTCCGGCACGCGGCCATAGTTCTGGAGCTGGACGACCGTGTGGCCGGGAAAATCTTTTTGCAGGCGCTCGCGTATCCATAAGGGCGCATGCCAGAGTTCAAAGCTGTGGTAGTGGACGATGAGGACCTTCATTTTTGTCGCTACGCTCCAAACCGCCGGTGAGCTTGGCCCGCGCACCCAGTTTTCCGCGCTTGTAGCAGGCGGCTCGGCGCGCAAGTCAGCCTCGCCGCGGTCAAGGACTTCTTCAAGGCGTTTTAACCATCCGCAGATCTTTTCCCGTCATTTCTTTTGGCTGATCGAAGCCAAGCATGCCGAGCACTGTGGGAGAAATATCCTGCAATGAACCTTCACTGCGCAAAGCCAGCTTGTCTGCGTTTTCACTGACCACGATAAACGGCACGGGATTGGTGGTGTGCGCGGTGTGCGGCCCGCCAGTGGCCGGGTCGATCATCTGCTCGGCATTGCCGTGATCTGCGGTAATGAGCATCGCTCCTCCTCGCCCGCGGACCGCTTTGTAAATTTCGCCCAGACAATGGTCTACGGTTTCAACGGCCTGCACGGTGGGCGGAATCTTGCCGGAGTGGCCGACCATATCGGCGTTGGCGAAGTTGACAATGACCACGTCGAAGGCCGAATCATTGGCGGCTTTGATTACGGCGTCCGCAATTCCCTGGGCAGACATTTCCGGCTTTAGGTCATAGGTCGCGACCTTCTGCGAAGGAACCAGAGCGCGGTCTTCACCGGGAAATGGCTTTTCCACCCCGCCGTTGAAGAAGTAGGTCACGTGGGCGTACTTTTCCGTTTCCGCGACGCGGAGGTTGCGCAGGTTATGTTCGGCCATCACGTTGGCCAGAATATTTTTCAGCGAATCCGGCTGCACCACAAAAGGCAGAGTGAACTGCTTGTCATATTGCGTCATGCAGATGTATTTCAGGTTTTTGGGGACGCGGCTGCGCGGAATGGCTGCGTCCAGCGCTTCAGCGTCGGGCAAGTCGCGGCCGCCCTGCGCGGTGAGGCCGCTTTCTCTGGCCAGGCAGCGGGTAATCTGGCGTGCGCGGTCGGCGCGGAAATTGAAGTTGATGACCGAATCGTCATCGCGGATGGTCGCAACGGCTTGTCCGCGATTATCGATGCAGGTAAAAGGAATGATGAACTCATCGGTCACGTCGCGGTTGTATGAGTCTTTCACCCCTTGCACAGGATCAACAAATTCGCCGCCTTCCGCTTTGCCCGCGACCATGGCATCAAAGGCCTTCAGTTCGCGGTCCCACTTCTTGTCGCGGTCCATTGCGTAGTAGCGTCCGCTCACGCTGGCGATCTTACCGCCAACCTCACGCATCTTCTGCTGCAACTGCTGCAGGTAAACAGCGCCATTGGTGGGCAGAGTGTCGCGACCATCCATGAAGCAGTGAACATAGGTGCGGTCAACGCCGCTTTGTTTGGCCATGCGCAACAGCGCGTAAAGATGGTTCTGGTGAGAATGCACGCCACCATCGGAGAGCAGGCCGCAGAGATGAAGCTGGCGTCCGCCGCTGCGAGCGTTCTTCATAGCTTCCATTAAGACGGGGTTGCTGTAGAGATCGCCCTTTTCGACCATGAGATCGATCTTGGTGATGTCCATGTAAACGATGCGGCCGGCGCCAATGTTCAAGTGCCCCACTTCGCTGTTTCCCATCTGCCCTTGCGGCAGGCCGACAAAACGCCCGCTGGTATGGATAAGCGTGTTCGGGTATTCGGTGAGCAGCCGGTCATAGTTGGGCTTGCGCGCCAGCGCAATGGCGTTGGCTTTGGAAGGCGGCGCATAACCCCAGCCATCGAGAATGATAAGAACGAGAGGACGGTTCATAAGCGACAGAGAATTCTAAATGAAGAACCTTACCACTGATAAACACTGATGACACTGATCAAGAATTTTCACCACGGAGGCACGGAGACAGGGGAAGATCCGTGATCGGTTGATCGGGTGATCCAGTGATCGAGATTCGAAGGTGATAGCATAGGCGGCTGCATGGGAGAAGATCATGATCATGAAGATTCTGGCTGGGTTGTTGGTGATGCTGGCAGGTGTTTCGCAACTCATGGCTGCCCAGGACAAGCCGGGCAACAGTACGATCGGAAAGACAAATTCACAAAAGGAATCCGCGCAGAGCAAAAATGTACAAGGCCAGGACTCGGCTAAAAAAGATGCGTCTAAGGATACAGCAGAGAAACCTGAGATCCATGAATTTGTCATCTCCAACTTCAAGACGGAAAGCGGCGTTACGCTTCCGCAGGCGCGGGTGGTCTATGGAACCTATGGCCATTTGAACGCCGCCAAAGACAATGTGGTGCTTTTGCCATCGCACTACATGGCGGATTGCCACGGCTATGAATGGCTCATCGGGCCGGACCGTGCACTGGATACTTCAAAGCTCTTTCTTGTGGCAACGGAGCTTTTCGGAAACGGTCATTCGTCTTCGCCCAGCAATACTCCGGAGCCTTTCCATGGGCCACGTTTTCCGGTTACCACGATTCGCGACAATGTGGAGGCGGTCCACCGCTTGCTGACGGAAGAGCTGAAGATCAAACATCTGCGCGCCATTGTCGGATTCTCCATGGGAGCACAGCAGGCGTTTCAGTGGGTTGTGAGCTATCCGGATTTTGCGGACAAGATTGTGGCTACGGCAGGAACGGCAAAAACCTATCCGCACGGCGTGGTGCGGCTGGAAGGGCAAATTGCCGCACTTACGGCCGACGCAGCATTTCAGAACGGCGACTACACTGCGCCGCCAAAGAAAGGCCTGGAAGCGTTTGCTACGGTCTGGACGGCGTGGCTGTTTTCACAAGAGTGGTGGCGCAGGGAGTTGTGGAAGGCTTCTTCGCCGCCGGGATCGACTTTTGAATCAGTGCTGCATGAGTTCCGCACGAACTTTATTCCCGGAGCAGATGCGAACAATCTGATCCTGCAATGCCGCACATGGGAGAAGCACGATGTGGGAGCGACTCCGGGCTTCAATGGCGATGTGGAAAAAGCGCTGCGGTCGATTAAGACGCCGTTTCTTTATATGCCGTCGGAAACCGACCTTTATTTTCCCATCGGCGACGCGCGCTATGAAGCGGCGTTTATGAACATGGTAACGCTCACGCCAATTCCGTCATTGTGGGGACATACGGCTGGTGCTGGTCCGAATCCAGAGGACTTGAAATTTCTGAATGAGAAGATTGGAGCGTTTTTGGGGCGATAAGAGTTGAAGCTCCGGGAGTGCTGGAAAGTAAACCCTTACCCCGGATCACGCGGATTGCGCGGACCAGAACAATACCTCGCACAGTTTGCATTCTTTTGTTTATGCAAGATCGTTTTCGTGTCGATTATTTGTCGTCGGAATCATCGTCATCGTCCAGACCCCCGTCGGCAAGCAGGTCGCGCAGAGCGCCTTCTCCACCTGCTCCGCGTTGCTCTCCGGCCACGTTGCCGTCGCGATCAAGCACAACGTAGATGGGGTAAACGCTGGCTTGAAACATGGCTGCCAGATTAGTGTCGTCGGTAAGGACAATGCGGGTGGTCCGCGGATGCTGCTCCAGATACTTCTTCACTGTCTTTTTTGATTCGCCCACGTTAATCGCCAGAATCACGAGCCCTTTATTTGCGTATGCGTCATTGATCCGGTCGACAAACCCGGCTTCCTGAAGGCAATAACCACACCAGGTAGTCCAGAACTCCAGCAGGACGACCTTGCCTTTCAACGAGTCATTGTTGAACTTCTCGCCGTGGGTGGTGGTTGCGCTAAAGCGCGGAGCTGCTTCTCTGGCCTTGGCGTTGCCGGCAACCGGCGCTACGGCGGCGCAGAATAGGGACAAGATCAAGAGGCAGGTTATTGGCGGACGCAAGGTTTTGTGTAGTGCAATTGTGGTGGTCATCCGGCGGGTACTTTACCACAAGAAGTCAGGATTCCAGCCGAGGTTCATTGCAGGTTCAGGCAGGTGGATGGGGTTATCATCGTCCTCTACCCGCGCCAAAACATTCTTCGGGCCGCACTCAAGCAGCTATTGAAGAGAGAAACGGCATACGGCAAGCGTCGCGCCCTCGGGAGCGTTCACGATCTGTCCCCATCCGCCCAGGGTTGTGGCGCCGCGTTGGTCGGCGGGAACCTGAAGATCGGTTGCCAATGGAATCTCAACGCCGCCTTGTGGCATGACAAACAGAGAATAAGTGGTTGCCGGCAGGTTTTCTACCAATCGGAATTGGAGTGTTTCACCGGCAGAGTAGGAAACGCCAGATGAAACAAATGAATCGCCGTTACGGACCTGGATTATCCCAGCGGGACTATAGTTGATCAAGCTGCTCAGAGTGCTGGAAGCCGGCGCAAAGAAACCTAAAGCCACGTCCATTTGCGAGGAAGAAGGCGTTACGGAAAAAATTGCCGTAAAGTCATTTGTCGGCGCTGCTGGGAAGCTCACACGTTGAGTGTTGGAACCTGCAGGCGAGCTTACGCATCCCGATTGAGAGACAACACTCTCAGAAGCCGTCATTGAGCCTGCCGGAGTGGCTGCGCCCTGAATGGCGGCAGTGACGGAGACATTCTGGGAAATATTATTCGCAGTGTCTGAAGCTGTTACGGTAATCGTCGCGCTGCTACTCGGAGTGGCAGTTGTGGTGGCTACAGTTAAAGTTGCAGAACCGGAGCCTCCAGTGATGGTTGTGTTATCAAAGCTGGCAGAAACGTTTGTGGTGGAAGCGGACGCGTTGAGCGACACTGTGCCGGTAAAACCATTTACTGGGGAAATGCTGATTGTGTAAGCAGCGGAAGAGCCGGCGACAATGGCTTGCGAAGTGGGATTGGCGGACAAATTAAATTCGGAGTTGCTGCCGCCACTGCCGGTACCATTCACCGTGCGGCGCGGCGATATAACGCATCCGGTTGTTGCGATCAATGCACTTGCCAGGAACAATGCCAACTTACGCATGGGGGAATCTCTTTCCTCGGCCGGTCCCAATCATTATGAGAGTCATCCATTTGGATTGTCTTTAGGGGTTAGATGTTTGCCGCGAAAGCGTAAACAATTGGTAAAAGAGCAGGGTCTTCTGTAAAACTGAGTAAAGTTTGCCGTCCTTCAGGTCTGTGGGCGGGGGCCGATCCTACGGAACACCAATGCCAAGGAGATAGCGTTATGTTCCCTCAACTTGCCCAGTTTCAAGATGTTGCTATGTTGCTGTTGCGGCTGATGGTGGGTGCCATATTCGCCAGCAGCGGCTGGAGCCACCTGAAAGACCCGGAGGGCCGCAGCAAGAGCATCGGCATGAGCAAAGGTTTCACGGTTTTTCTAGGCGCGGCAGAGCTTGCTGGCGCGATGGGAGTCACCTTCGGCGTGCTGACGCAACTTGCCGCCGCAGGCTTGATTTTGCTGATGCTGGGCGCTATCCAAAAGAAAATCGTCGTATGGAAAACCGGTTTTTGGGGCAAGCACGGCACTGACGGCTGGCATTACGACCTGATGCTGGTCGTGATGAATCTGGCCATCATAACCACCAACGGCGGAAGGTTCGTGCTGTGGAGGTAGCGCGTCGATGCACTTGCATCAACGCGCCAAGAAAAATCTATTTAATCTTCACCAGTCCCACAACGTCTCCGCCGTTCGGATCCACTGCATGCACCCAAATGTTGTTGAATCCGTCTTTCAGTTCCGGATATTGGGCGATCATGGCATTGGCCAGATTGCGCGCATCGGTCTGCGTGGCATTAAAATCGGCCGTGCTTGGGACGGAATATTTCATCGTGAGATCAAAGTTCTTGTCATTGCGGAAATAGCTCATGTCAGTAATGTTGTAGGTCTTTCCGCCGGCAGTAAAAGCCACAGGCTTGCCGCCCGCGGGTACATCTTTTGGCTGGATGCTGTTGGATTCCTGGGTGATCTTGGTGAGCATATTCGTATTCATGAAGTTGCCTGGAGAGAGCAAGTCCCAGGAGTTCAGATAATAAAACCACGCATTGTGCGCCTGTCCCTTGCTCTTATACTCGCGGGCCTGTTGCAAATACCAGAGGCCATCATGTCCTGAGGATGAACCTGGACGAATGAAATATCCGGCAATCTTCCAGCCAGACATATCCTGAAAGATTATGGTGAGAGCGTAAGGGCCTTTGTTGCCGACGAAATCCTGGATCGTGACGGCATATTTGCCAACCGGCAGGCCGGGCAGATCAAACTCCGCAGTGTTGGGACTCATGCCGTTGGCGCCGAAGACGCCGCAATAAAAAGTGCCATCGGGGCCGGGATTGGCGCCTGTGTCGAGAAAATAGAGGCCGCGGAGTTGTGGCTTGGCGCCGGGAAATGCGTCTTTGTTATCACTCACCGCGCCGGCGATGCCATTGAAATTTGTCTGCAGTGAAGGAATGGAGTTGCTTTTCAGGCCATTCACGTCGCCGGCGGCAGTTTGATCGAACGCCTGTTGCGCTGCGGTCTCAATGGCCTTGCGTACAGGCTCAGGAACTTCGTCTTTGTTCTGGCAGGTCTGGGCCCATGCAGAAAAGCTTCCGGCCAGGACCAGCGCTGCTGCAAGAATCTTGAAGGTAAATTGCTTCATAAAAGTGCGCTACTCCGGTTTATTTAGGATGCTTTGGACCGCTTTTCAGATGCACGAGGTTTCTGGTTCGTGCTTGTAACTCATACGTAAATATATCGTTTGAGAGATATGTAGGGAAGTGGCGGCAGGTAACAGAGACTTCCGCCCCTAGGTGAAATTATCAGACAAGTTCGCCGTGAGCCAACGTTCTTCAACTATAAGGAGTAAAATCCTTAGAACAGACAAATTCAAGGGCGAAGGTCTCGGCTCGGAACCAACTTTATGGCACGTTTTTCTTCAATAACTTGTGGGATATTTGTTCTTAACGCAGCGGTGACACTGCTTCAGGCGCAAGCAATGCGTCCTGGGATGCCCGTTCAGCGCCCCAATCCGCCCGCGACCCTTGCTCCGCAGTCGCCCGCTCCGCAATCGCCCCAACAATCGCCCAACGGCGCACAGTCCCCGGGCACAACGACAGGCCAGACAGCGCAACCTGCCGTCCAGCCAAACCCCGTGGGCCCGCCGGTGGCGCCCGTTGTCACCTATCGGGATGGCCTGCTGAGTGTGCAGGCGCTGAACTCAAACCTGAGCAGCGTGGTAACGGCAATCCGGAACAAGACTGGAATTGAATTTGAAGGTGCCGAGGGAATTTCAGAAAGAGTAGCTCTTGCTTTGGGCCCCGCGCCGGAAGGCGAAGTTCTGGCTGCAATTTTTTCGGGCTCCAGATATGACTTTCTCGCCGTGGGAAGGCCGGACAGTCCTAACATTGTGCAAAAGGTCATCCTCACTGTGAAGGCCAAACCCGGTGCGGCGGGAACGGAAGCACAGGCACAGCAGCAACCTCCAGCGAATCAGGGTGAAGGGGAGGACGTCCCGGATGAACAAGTAAACTCCGGCGACCCGCAGGATACGCCTGCCCAACCCGTGCCTGTGCCGCAACAGCCTCCACAAGCTGAGACGCCGCAGAACCAACAGCCAAAGACGCCGGAGCAGTTATTGCAGGAATTGCAGGAGATGCGCCGGCAAAAAGGGTCGCCTGAGGATCCAACGAACAATCCCAATCCGGCTCCTCGGAAAATGCCTCCAAACTAGAGGAGTTGTTTGATTGGAGCCAAAAGCCTGTTGCTGCCTTTTAAAAAAATTGACTGTCCAGAAAGCGGTGACGGGAAATGGAATATTTAGTTGGCGTCTTGTTGTCACTGGCGACAGTAGTCTTCGCGGCTGTGATCGGCTTAGACCGGGAACGATCTTTCTATTCAACGGTGCTGTTTGTCATCGCTACCTATTACGTGCTGTTTGCCGTGATGGGAGCGTCACAGCGGACCTTAATCGTTGAAATAGCAATAGCGAGCAGCTTCTTTCTTTTTGGCGTAATTGGCTTTAAAGGGAACCTTTGGCTGGTGGCGGTTGCATTGCTGGGACACGGAATATTTGATTTTGTCCGTCCCGGCCTTATTGCCAATCCCGGAGTGCCGCACTGGTGGCCGGGTTTCTGCATGGCGTTCGACGTGATTTTTGGCGGGTGGCTGGCGTTACGACTGTTGCAGCGGAGAAGCTTTCCGCATTCCGGGACCATGGGTCGGTATGCCGGCTAGCTCTGTTCACAAAAGCCGCCGGATACAGCTGAGATAAAAACTAGTGGCTGGACGCCGTGGTGGCGATCACCGCAGTTGAAGTCGCCTGACTTTCAGCCTGTCTACGGGCAAAAGCGTGCAGGATCGCGCTGATAACAGCGTAGCCGCAGGCAATACCAAAGACGAGTGAAAACAGAATGGTAAAGAGCACGGTGGAGGAAGCCAGAATGGGATTCATTGTCCAATCTCTTTGATGGTCCTTTTCTCGGGCCGGTTGGTTTCCCCGGCCATGTGCATTGTCGGCAATATTGGTTCAAATGTCTGCATTACTGCCGCCTCAGCACCCTTGATACCTCATCATGTCCTTTGGTCATAAAACCCGCAAGTAACTGAAGTGATTAGGTCAAAGCCCGAGTTTCAGCCTGCTGAAACGCCTGAATTGACCATCCCAAGCACCCGACGATAAGATACGGAGTAGAGCTGTGCGCTCACCTTCCGGAACCTTCCAGTATAGGTTTTCGCTTGTTTTGTTGGGTTTGTGCTCAGTTTTGCGAACCAGGTTTATAAGGTCCATGGCAATCAGCAACATCACTGTGCGCGGCGCTCGCCAGCACAATTTGAAAAACATCTCGGTTGAAATCCCGCGCAATACCTTGACGGTAATTACGGGGCTTAGCGGTTCAGGCAAATCGTCGCTCGCTTTTGACACCATTTATGCCGAGGGCCAGCGCCGCTATGTGGAAACGCTCTCCGCGTATGCGCGCCAGTTTCTCGATCAAATGGAGCGTCCGGACGTGGACTCCATTGATGGCCTGAGCCCGGCAATCTCCATTGAGCAGAAGACTACCTCACGCAGCCCGCGCTCCACAGTCGGAACAATCACTGAGATTTACGACTATTTACGCCTGTTGTACGCCTCAGTCGGCGTGCCCCATTGCCCCAAGTGCGATAAACCAATCAGCCGGCAAACGTCTGACCAGATTGTGCAACGCGTGATGCAGCTCAAAGCTGAGGACCGTGTGATGATCATGGCCCCGCTGGTGCGCGGGCGCAAAGGCGAGTTCAAGGAAGAACTGGCCAAGCTGGCACAACATGGCTTTGTGCGCGCCCGTATCGATGGCGAGCTGCGGCATCTGGATGAAGAACTGGATGAAATCCAGCTCGATAAGCGCAAGAATCACACGATTGAAGTTGTGATTGATCGACTGTTGGTGAAGCCCGGAATTGAGAAGCGTCTGGAACAGTCCGTAGCGACGGCCATGAAACTGGGCAAGGGACTGGTGCAGGTGGCGGTAGTGAATGGGGAAGAGCATCTCTTTTCCGCCCGGATGGCCTGCCCGGATTGCGGTATTAACATCCCTTCGCTGGAGCCGCGCTCGTTTTCTTTTAATAGCGTGTACGGCGCCTGCCCGGAATGCAACGGGCTTGGCAGCAAATATGATTTTGATCCAGCCAAGATCATTGTGGATTGGTCCAAGCCGCTGCTAGATGGCGCTCTCGGCCCCGGATCAGGATCTTCTTATCTTCAGCGGATGGTCGACATTGTCGCCGCGGCCTACAAGCTTGATCTCGCGACTCCATTTGAGAAGTTTCCGGCAAAAATCCAGAACTTGCTCCTTTATGGCCCTGATGAAAAAGAAGCTCCGCGCCTGGGCTTTCGCGGTGTGCTGGGCTTTTTAAAGCAAAATCTTGAAGAATCCACTTCGGAGAGCTATCGCGAGTGGATGTTGAGCTATATGTCCGCCACAAGCTGTCCCGTTTGCCGAGGCAAAAGGCTACGTCCGGAGAGCATTGGCGTCAAAGTGAATGGGCTATCCATTTCAGACTTTACCGCTCTGCCGGTTTCGCGCTCGGTAGAGGTCGCGTCCAAGGTCACACTGACTGAGCGCGAACGGTTGATAGCCGGCCGGGTGCTTCATGAGATCAGTGAGCGCCTTCAGTTTCTGCATGCCGTGGGCCTGGGATATATATCGCTGGACCGTTCAGCGGCCACGCTTTCCGGCGGCGAAGGCCAGCGTATTCGACTGGCGACACAGATCGGTTCCAAGCTGCGCGGCGTGCTTTACGTGCTCGACGAGCCTTCCATCGGTCTCCATCATCGCGATAACAACCGGTTGCTTGAAGCGTTGGAGCATTTGCGCGATTTGGGAAACACCGTGCTGGTAGTGGAGCACGATGAAGAAACCATTCGCCGCGCTGACTACGTGATTGATCTCGGTCCTGGCGCGGGGTTGCTGGGCGGAGGCGTGGTGGCCTCCGGCACTCCTACGCAAATCATGGACCAGGCGGGGTCGCTCACGGGCCAGTACATTTCCGGACAAAAAAATATTGCTGCCCGTTTTGCGCCGCGCGCCACAAACGGTAAAGCCGTTACGGTGCTGGGAGCCAAAGCCAATAATTTACGCGCCATTGACGTTACTTTTCCTCTGGGCGTGATTACAGTTGTGACCGGTGTTTCAGGCTCGGGAAAGTCCACGCTGGTAAATGACATTCTGTATAAAGCGCTGGCCAAGGCGCTTTATAGATCGCGGGAAGAGCCCGGAGCGCACAAGGCAATCTCCGGCGCTGAGCACATTGATAAAGTCATTCGCATCGATCAGTCGCCCATCGGCCGGACACCACGCTCCAACCCCGCAACCTATACCGGTGTTTTCACGCATATCCGTGATCTTTATGCCATGCTGCCGGAGTCGCGTGAGCGCGGTTACAAAGCCGGGCGCTTTTCTTTCAACGTTTCCGGTGGCCGTTGTGAGCATTGCCAGGGTGAGGGTGAGCGCCGCATTGAAATGAACTTTATGCCGGACGTTTATGTCCTGTGCGAGGTGTGCGGCGGCCATCGCTATAACCATGAGACGCTGGCGGTACGGTTCAAGGGCAAATCCATTGCCGATCTGCTGGAGACTTCCGTCGCAGACGCTCTGCCGATCCTGGAAGACATTCCGCAGATTCGGCAAAAGCTGCAAACGCTGGATGATGTAGGGCTTGGTTACATCAAGCTAGGGCAGTCAGCGGTCACACTTTCCGGCGGGGAGGCCCAGCGCATGAAGTTGGCTAAGGAGCTTTCCAAGCGCCAGACCGGGCGCACCCTCTACCTGCTTGACGAGCCCACCACCGGCCTGCATTTTGAAGATGTTAGCAAGCTGCTGGAAGTCATCCATCGCCTTACGGATTTGGGGAATTCCGTGATCATCATCGAGCATAATCTCGATGTCATCCGCAATGCGGACTGGATCGTAGACCTGGGTCCGGAGGGCGGCGAGGACGGCGGACGGGTTGTGGCCCAGGGAACGCCGGATCAGGTTTCCAAAATTAAGAAATCCTATACCGGGCAGGCATTATCGGAATATGGAAATCGATCACGTAAGTGATTGATTGCAGGCATCTTGCTCCGCTGTGTTCCAGATTCGTAACAAATCATAAAAGTTATCTCATGATCCATTTAATGAAGGTACATTGCGTTCAACCTTCTCCTTATACCTGGGCACAATCGAGGGGTAGCGACTTTGGCTTCCAATGCTCTAAACGCTACCCCTTTAGTCTTTTCCTAAGAAACTCTCCATGGTGTAAATTAAAATTTGAGGCGTTATTGCCTCAATCTTGTGCAATCTTTTGATCCCACTTCGCAGGCTGATTCATTGCCTCCTCTGGCAATGGAGTCCTTGACCATCCCCGAACCGGCAAAAACCGAAGTTGATCTCCTGGATGTCCTGCTGGTTGGCGTGGCAATGGCCGTCGCATTTGTGGTTCTTGGCACCTTGGCTGCAACCATCTTCATTCTTAGCCATAAGTCTCCTGGCCTGAACCCAAAAATGCTGGAAGAGGCCATGACCAAAAACGCTTTTTTCATCGTGCCCACGCAGTTTGTGATTTATATAGCGATTATTGGCTTCATGGCGCTGCTGGTGTGGGTGCGCCACAAGACTTCGCTGGCCGAAGCCGTCCATTGGAACGTGCCAGCTCGCCCGCAGGTTTGGGCGTTTGCGCTGATCGCTGGTGCCGCCCTGGCTGCAATTTCTGACGTGGGCCAACTCGCGCTTCATCGCTGGATACCCGATTCGCTGCCCATAACGGAATTTTTTAAGGACCGTCCGTCAGCCTTGTTGTTGGGGGCTTTCGGCATTCTGGTGGCGCCGCTGATGGAAGAACTGCTTTTCCGCGGCTTTCTCTATCCCGCTCTGGCTCGCTGGACAGGAGCAATTGCATCGCTGATTATTACCGCATCAGCCTTTACGCTGTTGCACGGCGCGCAACTGGGCTATGCCTGGGCGCCTCTGCTGTTGATTTTTGTAGTCGGCCTCACACTTACGATCACCCGGATGCGCACCAACTCGGTGGCTACATGCGTTATCGTTCACATGACATACAATTTTGTCTTGTTGCTGCAAACCTACATTGTTACGCACGGGTTCCGTCAGATGCAGGGAATCTGAGCCGAAAGTAAGTTAATCTTAAAAACCTATGTCTTCTGTGCGCGATCAACTTCTTGAGTTGCTGGCTACCAATTCTTTCCGCCTGGGGGAATTTACCCTCTCTTCCGGCGGCAAGAGCGATTACTACATTGATTGCCGCACCACCACGCTTCATGCCCATGGCGCGGAACTTACCGGACGTATCTTTCTTGAGCTTATTCAGCAGCAGGGCTGGCAGCCGCAGGCTGTTGGTGGACTGACCATGGGCGCTGATCCCATCGTTGTGGCAACCTCGGTCATCAGCTCACAGGCCGGCACTCCGATCCATGGTTTTCTGGTCCGTAAAGCAGAGAAAGCGCACGGCATGGGACGCCGCGTAGAGGGCTTTCAGGAAAAAGGCGCTCGCGTGGTGATTGTGGATGACGTCTGCACCACCGGAGGCTCGACGATCCAGGCCATTGAAGCGGCACGCGAATTCGGCTTCAACATTGCCGGGGTCGCTTGCCTGGTTGAACGCCTTGAAGCCGGGGGCCGTCCTGCCGTGGAGAAAGCCGCCGCTCCAGTGCCATTCATCTCAGTCTTTAATTCAAACGATGTGAAGGCCAAGCATTTGAAGCTGCGCGAAGGTTGAAATGTGGAGCGCAGCCGCCCTCGGCTGCGATGAGCCTATTTCTCGATCGTCTTCCCCGTCGACACCGGTATCTGCTCAACAATTCTGATCCCGAATCCTTCCAGCGCGGCCACGCGCTTGGGGTGGTTGGTGAGCAAGCGGATGGAACGGATGTTCAGGCTGGAAAGGATTTGTGCGCCTACGCCGATTTCTCGTTGGGTCTTTCTCTGGTGCGCCGGCGCTGTCTGCCGCCGCTCATGGTGAAAGGCCAGCCGCTTTCCGTCATCCACATTGAAACCTTTTGACGTCTGGTGCAGATAGATCAATGCTCCTGCCCCTTCGCGCGCAATCATTTCCAGTGAGCGATCAAGCACCTGCTGGCAATCGCAGAGTGAACCGCTAAAGACATCGCCCGCGAGACAATGCGCGTGCATGCGCACCAGCACAGGGCCGGTGGCGCGTTCCACGTCGCCTTTTACCAGGGCAACGTGCGATTCGCCGTCAAGCTGATTTTCAAACGCAATCATCCTGAATTCGCCGTGCCGCGTGGGAAGCATGGCTTCACCCACCCGGACTACGTGGCTCTCTGTTTCCATCCGGTAGCGAATCAACTCCGCCACCGTGAGCATTTTCAGGCCGTGGGTCTTGCAGAACTCAATAAGATCAGGCACGCGGGCCATGGTTCCATCTTCATTCATAATCTCGCAGATCACGCCTGCGGGAATCATGCCGGCCATCCGCGCCAGATCGACCGAGGCTTCGGTTTGTCCGGCACGAACCAGCACGCCGCCTTTGCGCGCCGCAAGAGGGAAGACGTGACCCGGACGGACAAGATCGGCCGCGCGGCTTGCCGGATCAATGGCAACTTGAATCGTTCGCGCGCGATCATGGGCTGAAATTCCGGTGGTAACGCCTTCGCGCGCTTCTACACTTTCATAAAACGCTGTCCCGTAAGGAGAGGTATTTTCACGCGTCATGGGCCCGATGCGCATGTAGTCGAGCCGCTCCGGCGTCATGGCCAGGCAAATTAGGCCACGTCCGAACTTGGCCATAAAGTTGATGGCCTCCGGGGTAATCTTCTCGGCAGCCATGGTGAGATCGCCTTCATTTTCGCGATCTTCATCGTCCACCACCACAATCATGTGCCCGGCGTGAATCTCTTCAATCGCTGTGGGAACGTCGGTGAAGGCTGGTTCGGCTGGCATAAAAGCTGGAGTTTCTCTCAAGGATTGTAGCAAAATAGACGCTCTGCGGTTCCAGTCAGATGCTTATGGCATTCGAGGACAAGAAGGAATTTGAGGCTGGCGATCCTGAAGATAAGTTCCGGAACGGAACTTTTCCGGTGAAATCGGCCGACCAGGAATTTTCTGCAGAGGAATTTCCTGATGAGGAAGAAGAAGAGCTCTCGGAAGAGGAATTGGCCGAGGAGATGAGACCGTTTACTCTGGCGGAGTGGCAACAGTCGATTCCCGACTATAACGCCGACGAATTTGAAGAGAAGCTTCCCGAACGCACCCGCGCAAGATGGATGGAGCCGGTTGTAAGCGGCCTGTGGGGCATTTTGCTGGGTGCCGCTATTGCCGGATTGCTGGTGAACAATCAGCCAAGGCCGCAACAGGTCCGCACCTTCTTCATCTTTTTTCTGGTTCTGGCGACTCTGTTGTCTTGTGTATTGCATTGGTTCTTCGTCCTGCGGCCTAAGAGCATTGCGAAAAAGATAAACAATGAGCAGGAAGCGAACGCGGTTGGTTCTGAACCAATTTTCCCAAATGAGGAATTGCAGAGAGCCAAGCCGGTTGGCGCTGAACCAATTCATCCCAAATGAGAATTTCGGTGGTTTGTGGGTACGCGTTCAGGGACAAGTTGGCTTACAATCTTTCTATGGCCAAGCCAAAATCGTCTCCCGAACCCTTTGAAGTCGGCTGCCCCTGCTGCAATGCCGTGCTGAAAGTTGATCCTGAAACCAAGGCGGTGCTTTCGCACGTTGCGGCGGTCAAGCCCAAAACGTTCAATGATTTTGAGGCCGCTGCCAAGGCCATGCGCGAGCAGGAAGGCCGCAAGGAATCCATCTTCCGCCAGGCCGTGGATGCGCAGAAAAACAATGCCAGCCTGCTGGAAAAGAAATTTCAGGAAGCCGTGAAGAAGGCCAAGGAAACGCCCGACGAAGGCCGCCCGCTGCGCGACTTTGACCTGGACTAGCTGACCGCTTGCCCGCCAAACTCTTACTGCTCGGCCATCGCGGCGCTCGGCTTTACGCGCCGGAAAACACCATTCCGGCTTTCGATCTCTCACTAAAACATGGCGTGGACGGCTTTGAGTTTGACGTGCGTTGTACCCGCAGTAAAGAATCGATCGTTTGTCATGACAGAAAATTCAACCGCATAGCCGTGCGCACCCGCACTCTGGAGCAGATCCACACAAAGTGTTCGGTGGATGGCAAGCCGCCTTGCCTGGAAGACGTGCTTCAGACCTACTCGTGCAAGGCCTTCCTGAACATTGAAGTGAAGGTGCGGGGCATGGAGCAGGTGGTTTTAGAGGCCGTCAAACGCTTTCCTCCGCAGCGCGGCTATTTCATTTCGTCATTCCTGCCCAGCGTTGTGCGCAAGCTGCACGCTCTGGATCGCTCTTTGGTTCTGGGCGCGCTCTCAAAGTCTTATTGGCACCTGCGGCGATGGAAAATTCTTCCCGTCAGCTACGTGGTTCCTCACTATGGACTGCTAACCCAAAAATTGGTGGACGAGTTGCACGCCGCCGGCAAGACCGTGATTACCTGGACCGTCAACGATCCACGCAAAATGTTGCAAGCCGCTGCAATGGGAGTGGATGGGATTATTTCCGATGATACGAAGCTGCTGGTGGAAACTTTAGGAAGCAAGTCCCGCGCTAATGTGTCCAATCAGCCATGATGAACTAGCGGCGAGGCCGGCTTGCGCGCCGAGCCGCCTGCTGTAAGGCAGAAGAATCTAAAGGTAAACCACAACGCATAAGCGGTTTGGAGCTAGCACATTGACCAAAATGCATTAGCGGCGAGGCCGACTCGCGCGCCGAGCCGCCTGCTGCAGGGCAGAAAAATCTAAAGGTAAACCACAACGCATAAGCGGTTCGTCGCGCAGCGACCTAAAAAAAGACCTTCTGCCGGGCCAGGCAGAAGGTCGAGTCACCTCAATGGATACAACTAAGCAGCAGGCTTAAGAGCAGGCGCAGCTGCAGGCTCAACAAACTGTTCCGTCTCCGTCGATCCCTCCATTGCCGTGATAGAAGACTGTCCACTGGCAATGGTTTGGGCAACTTCATCAAAATATCCGGTGCCGACAAACCGCTGATGCCGGACCGCCGTGTAACCCTTTTCCGCGCTCTTGAATTCTTTTTCCTGGAGCCGTGAATATGCAGTCATGCCTTCGCGCGCGTAACCGTGCGCGAGTTCAAACATGCTGTAATTCAGCGCGTGGAAGCCGGCCAGCGTAACGAATTGGAACTTATATCCCATAGCAGCCAGCTCAGTCTGGAATTTTGCAATCGTTGCCTCGTCCAGCTTCTTCTTCCAGTGGAATGAAGGCGAGCAGTTATATGCCAGCAGCTTGCCGGGGAACTTCTCATGGATCGCTTCAGCAAAGCGCCGCGCTTCTTCAATGTTTGGCTCTGAAGTTTCGCACCAGATCATGTCAGCATACGGTGCATAGATCAGGCCGCGGGCAATCGCCGCGTCGATTCCGCCCTTGAAGCCGAGATAGCCTTCAGGTGTCCGCTCGCCAGTCAGGAATTCAACATCGCGTAGGTCGCTGTCTGAAGTGATCAGCTGGGCGCCATTCGCGTCAGTGCGGGCAATCAGGATCGTGGGAACGCCCTGAATGTCAGCCGCCAGCCGTGCTGCTACCAGTTTCTGCACGAACTCCTGCGCTGGAACAAGGACCTTGCCGCCCATGTGCCCACATTTTTTCGCTGAGGCCAACTGGTCTTCAAAGTGGACCGCGGCCGCGCCAGCTTCGATCATCGATTTCATCAGCTCAAACGCGTTCAGGTTGCCGCCGAATCCGGCTTCTGCATCGGCGACAATTGGAGCAAACCAGTACATGCCGTTCTTGCCTTCAGCGTGATGCATCTGGTCAGCGCGCAGGAACGCATTGTTGATTTCCTTTACCACGTTGGGAACGCTATTGCACGGATAAAGGCTCTGGTCGGGATACATTTGCCCTGCCAGGTTGGCGTCGCCGGCCACCTGCCATCCGCTCAGATAAATGGCTTTCAGTCCGGCCAGCACCTGCTGCACGGCCTGGTTGCCAGTCATTGCGCCCAGCGCTTTTACGTATGGCTCCGTGTGGAGCATGTCCCAGAGCCGAAGCGATCCCAGGCAAGCCAGCGTGTGTTCAATCTGTATTGTTCCGCGTAGCCGGGTTACATCTTTTGCCGAGTAAGGTCGTTCGATCCCCGTCCAGCGGGGATCTTGTATCCATCTTTCCTGTAAGCGTTGTTCTGGGGTCTGTCTCACGGTGAAGCCTCCATCCATTCCTGGGTATAATTGCGGGCAAGAAGAAAGATTTCTTTCTGCCGCCCCCATTAGATGCGTGCGCAGCTTGGGTTGCAAACTAACTCACCCGATTCGGACGACTTGGACAAAAGAGTGCTATCATTCTCAGCATTGTGGCCACAGCCCGGCTCAGCAAGAAGAATTCCGGCGTACCTCCCCAGCTTCTCCATGAATTGAGGTACAACCTCGCGATGCGCCACGTATCCAGCGGTATTGAGTTGCTCAACCGCCACGAGCATCTCTTTGCGCATGTTGGCCCGGAGCAGCCGCATTCAGCTGCTTTTGTTGGTTGCCTGGCGCAGTGGGTAGATGTTGGGTATGGCGAGCCGGCCTTGATTGAGCAAGTGCTTGCGCGTTTTCCGCGGGAAAAGCGCGGGCGTCTCCCTGTCGGTGACTATCTTCAACTTCGGATGGCTGAAGGTTTGCTTTCGCTTCTGCGTGACAATCCTGATGAAGCTTTGCGCCAGTTCGACCTCGTCCTTTCCATGCAGGACGAAATACAGGACAAGGAGGTGGTTGCGATTGCGCACTTCTGGAACGCCCGCTGCCACCGCAAGAAGGGCGAGTATGACGAGGCGCTGAAGCGCGCCGGAGTCGGGCGCGAACTGGCGCAGGTTCTGGGCTTCCCTAATATGGCTGCGGTCATGCGCGTGCTGGAGAGCTGGCTGCTATTTCAGAAAGGGCAGTTCCGCGAAGCGTCCCGCATTCTTGATCAGGCCGAAGCGGCCCTGCGCAACAGCGACGACCACATCACGCTGGGCAATATTTATTCCGCGCATGGCCGCATGGTGCGACGCCAGGGACATTATCAAGAGGCCCTAAAATTCTTCTCTCGCGCCATTGAGCATTTCCAGAAAACGAACCCGCAGCACAGAAACCTTGCCAGGACGCTTACCAACATCGCGTATGTGCAGAGACTGGTGGCGGTCCAGATGGGCAAGCAGATTGATGCGGAAAGGGAACGCCGCCAGGGAGCCAAGACCGTTGCCAGTCGCGACCAGAAACAGACACAGTTGCGGCAGCATGAGGAACTGCGCGCCAAAGCTTTTGCCAATCTTGACCTGGCCGAAAATATTTATCGCCACCACAACCATCATCACGGGATTGGCAGCGTTCTGGAAAATCGCGGGCTGCTCTACCTTGATGTGGGTGATCTTGATAACGCAAGCGTCCAGGCGACGCAGGCATTTGAGTTGGGCAAACAAGTGAACGATTCCATTCTGATGGCCCGCGCCCGGCTTTTGCAGTGTGAAGTGGAAAACGGGAAGCTGGAAGAAGAGATTGAAGGCAGTACGCACACCTGGGAGCATGCGCAGGCCGCGCGCGACTATGCCCGCGAAGCGGTGGAGGCAGCCAAGCACACGCAAAACCATCGGCTGCTGGCGCGCGCTTACATATGGCGCGGTCTCACGGCCTGCCATCCAGCCATCCATGACACGGAGGATGCCAAGCGCTGTTGCGAACTCGCCAGCTCATTCCTAAAAGCGATCGACTATGACGATCTTTGGGAAGAACTGCAGCTACTGAAACAAAAAGTTATGCCCAAAGGCAGTATCGATCCTCTGCTGCGTGCGTGGTCGCAGGGAATCACCGGCGAGGAGACATTCCAGGAATTGACAGAGCAGTTTGCGGAGATCGTGATTCCCAAAGTCTGGGAAAAAGAGGACAGGAAGGTAGCACGCGTGGCCAAACGGCTGTCGGTGTCACCCAAGAAGGTGCGCCGCATTCTGGCCCGGGCAGGGAAGCGGAAAAAGTAAATTCTCCTATGCTTCTTTATTCAGAAGACCAAGTCCGCCAGGCTATCAACATAAATGACCTGATCCGCGTGATCAGAGAGGCGTTTGCCCGCGGCTTTGACAGCGTCCATATGCCGGTGCGGACCACGCTGAAGATGGATAAGGCCGTTTTGCTTGTCATGCCCTGCTATGACAGTGCGGTACCCGCGGCAGGAGTCAAACTGGTGAGCGTGAGCCTAAAAGCAGGCGTTCAGGCGGTTTATGAATTGCTCGATCCGCAAACGGGTATCGCCGTCGCCCGCATGGAAGCAAAATATCTTACCGACATTCGAACCGCCGCGACCTCCGCTGTTGCCACCGACCTGCTGGCGCGCAAGGAGGTTGAGACACTCGGCATCTTTGGCAGCGGAAGGCTGGCTTTGGCACACCTTGCCGCGATTCCACGAGTGCGGAATTTCAAGCGAGTTCTGGTTGGTGGATCGGAACGGTCTGACATTTCGGCATTCTGCGGCAAAATGAAAAACGAGTTGGGCCTTAATGTTGAGTCGGCGAAGGCTGAAACTGTGGCGCGAGAATCTGACGTGATCTGCACCTGCACCACCTCCCATGAGGCGTTGTTTGACGGCAACTGGCTGCGGCCCGGGACACACTTAAATCTAGTTGGAGCTTTTCGACCCGACGAGTGCGAGGTTGATGCCATTACGGTGAAGCGCGCTCGCGTAGTGGTGGATACCTATGACGGTGCGATGCTGGAAGCCGGCGACTTGCTGATTCCGCTCAAGAATGGAACTATCGAGCGTTCGCATATCATTGCCGATCTGCACGAGATTGCCTCAGGCAGGAAAGCGGCGCGTACAAGCGCGGAGTCGATTACATTATTCAAGAGCGTGGGATGCGCGCTGGAAGATCTGGTTACGGCACAACTGATTTGTCAGCAGACAAGCGTCGACAATGACTAAAAGAACTTACGATGTGGCTGTAATTGGCGCGGGCGTCTTTGGCGCGTGGACTGCGCATTTTCTGCGGCAGAGTGAGGCCTCAGTCGCTCTGCTGGATGCTTATGGGCCAGCGAACAGCCGGGCCAGCTCGGGCGGCGAAACCCGCGTGATTCGCATGGGCTATGGCCCTGATGAACTTTATACACGCTGGGCCATGCGATCGTTGCCTCTGTGGCGCGAGTTTGCCACACGTACCGGCCGAGAGATTTTCCGCCAGACAGGCGTGCTCTGGCTGAGCAATGATTCGGATCAATACTTAAAAAGTCTGTGCGGCGTGCTGGCGCAGGCGGGAGTGGATCGCGAAGAACTCAAGGCTGAAGAGATTGCTTGTCGCTGGCCACAACTTCGATTCCACGATGTCACATGGGCTGTGCTGGAGCCGAATAGCGGTCTTTTGTTGGCCCGCGAAGCGGTGCAAACACTGGTGAAAGAGTTGGCTGGGGATGGCGTGGAATATCTGCCAGTAGCGGTAGAAGCCCCCTGCGGCTATAAAAAGCTGGCGCAGATCAAAACGGGCACGGGTGAGTCAATTTCTGCGGGAACATTCGTGTTTTGTTGCGGGCCGTGGCTGCCCAGGATTTTTCCTGAACTATTGGGTGATCGGATATTCCCCACAAAGCAGGAAGTATTTTTTCTGGGAGCACCGGTGGGCAGCGCAGATTTTCGTCCGCCCAAAATGCCAGTGTGGCTGCATCGTACCCATCCAGGCCTGCCTTACGCGTTGCCGGATATTGAGGGACGCGGATTCAAAATCGCTTTTGATCTCCATGGCGAGCGCTTCGATCCGGATACCGGTATGCGAGTAGTGGCCGAGTCTTCCGTCGATTCTTTGCGCGCATACCTGCGCGAACACATACCGCAATTGGAGCATGCGCCCATCGTCGAAACACGCGTATGCCAATACGAAAATACCTGGAACGGCGATTTCCTGATTGATCGCCATCCTCAGCTTGAAAACGTTTGGATTGCGGGCGGCGGTTCCGGACATGGGTTCAAACACGGGCCCGCGCTGGGAGAATACCTGAGCCAGCGAATCCTGCACGATGCTCCTGGCGAAGCGCGTTTCTCACTTGCGGCAAAGCAGACGGCGCAAAATCGGGCTGTATATTGAGGCGGCGATTCCGGTTTGAGGGAATTCAGCGGGGTTGTTATAATCGAAAACGTTCCGTACGCACATAGTCTTCAGCCCGCCCACCGAAGATGCACGTATGTAACCCACCCGAAACGGCCAGGTAGCTCAGTTGGTAGAGCGCAGCCCTGAAAAGGCTGGCGTCGGCGGTTCGATTCCGTCCCTGGCCACCATCAGCATTACACGGTCGTCGCCGCCGAAAAGGTCGACATCCCCGGATACCGCCAGCACTTGGCCGTCCGGGGTTTCTTTTGGCGTAAGTACCAGCTTTTGGACGTGATGAGCCAAAGCCCTACGCGCCGTTGCTGCATCCGACCGGAGAACAGCAGTAAGGTCAAAAGCTTTCTTTGTCACAAATTCGCGCAATTCCTCAATGCTAACCGTAAATTGTTGAGGGTTGTGTGCAGCGGTGAGGCGTTTGTCCAACCCCTCAATTTCTGATTCCACGGAAGCGAGCTGGGCGAGGAGGGTGGGCGAATGTCCCATGGCAGCTATTGCTTCAGCGAGGTTCCGCGCCTTCACTTTCAATTCACCGCGTTGCGCTTGCAATGCATTCATCTCCTCAGCCGCTCCACTACTGGCTTGTCTCAGCAAATCCAGGCGCTTCTGCAGCTCTTCCACAAACCGCCCGAACAGATATTCAATCATGTCCTTTCTAAGGACCTTATGAGTCAGCCCGTTGATTAATTGCTCTTCCAGACGATCTTGCCGGATCAGCACGCGGCTAGAGCACAGGCCCCGGAAACGGTGACTTGGGCAACCATATTTGACATAGCCACGTCGCCCATTACCAGACACAATGACGATGTTTGAACCGCAAAGGCCGCAACTTAGAAATCCGCTAAACAGGTATTGTTTACTGCGCTCCGTTCGGTTAAAACCACCCCAGCGGGCAGTTCCGAACCTCTCATTGACGATCTTGATCTGTCGGTGCACGCGCGCCCAGAGGGCATCGTCGATAATTCGCCATTCCGGAACATCTGCCCGAACCCACTCAGATTCGGGCCTTGGACGGCTGATTTTTTGTCCGGTTTCTGGATTCCGTTCCTTCCGAGTACGATTCCAAACAAAAATTCCACGGTATCGCTCATTGCGCAGCATTTCGCGAATAGCAGAAGGAAACCACCCGTTGATTGCCCGCTTGCGTGGCCCTTGCGGCGCAGGAATTCCTTCCTCATTTAGAGCCTTTGCAACTGCGGCCAAACTCTTGCCATTGGCGTACATTTCAAAGATGCGGCGGACGGTAGATGCTTGAGTTTCATCGATCTCTAGGCGTACGCCACTAATGGCCGCCCTCCCATATTTAGCCATACGAGTGGGATCTTCAACTGGGACATTCCGGTATCCAAAACACTTTCCTCCAGGTTGCATGCCCTTCAACGCCCGTCCTTCCTGACCGCGATGTACTTTTTCTGCCAGTCCGACGAGGAATTGTTCGTCCATCATGCCGTGCAATGTGAGGAGCGACCGGGAGGTCTTCTCGCGACAATCCAGCCGTTGCGTTACGGCGTAAATAAATACGCCATAGTATCGGAGGGAATCATTCAGACTGAGCACATCTGGCAGATATCTTGCCAGCCTCGAAGTGTCGTCCACCAGCAAGCAGTCGAATGCGGGAGGCTTTCTTTTGGCGTCTGCAAGTAGAGACTTCAGAGCATCGCGCTGGGCCATCGTCGCGCCCGTTTTTGCTTGATCGAAACGGACAAAGTCTTCAGCGACAGTCCAGCCCTTTTCTGTCGCAAGTTGTCGACAATCTCGTATACTCGGAAACCTATAACCAGCTTTCAGCGTTCTTTGCGACCTCTCCGGGAAACTCTCATTTCAATTTCCGCCAGATTTACATCACCAACAACAATTATGCGGATTGGTCATTCCTGTTCACCCTGCACGAGGGCCAACGCTGGAACACGTTTTTGAACAGGGAAGCGCTCGCCATCGTTGAGACCGTGGACGGAACGCCTTTCTTTCTCAATCTTCATCAGCAAATTCAGGACGGTTCAGGCGGTACCAGCGACGATGTGGCCCACACTTTTCTGACCGGGCGCACCGGCAGCGGCAAGTCCTTTTTTAATAACTTTCTGACTCTGGCACTACAGAAGTACGACCCACGCACCTTCATTTTTGATTTGGGCGGAAGCTACGAAAAGCTGACACACTTGCTCGGTGGCTCTTACCTCAAAATCGGTGCGGAAGCTGGGGACTACCGCATCAATCCTTTTTGTCTTGAACCAACAGCCCAGAACCTCGAATTTCTGTTTTCCTTCATTCAGGTGCTAATCGCGGGCAGCGATGGCTATCAGACTACCAACGAAGATGACCGCAACATATTCCACGCCATCGAAATGCTCTACGTCCTTGAGCCTGATATCCGCCGCCTTAAGACTGTGGCCGGGACGCTGCCCCGGCATCTTGCCGACCGCCTTTATAAGTGGATCGAGGGTGGCCAGTACGGGCGTCTTTTTGACAACACGGAAGACACGCTTACACTGGCGAAGTTCCAGTGCTTTGACTTCCAGGGGATGGACGAATACCCGCAGCTTATCCAAGCGCTGCTTTTCTACGTCCTCCATCGCGCCAGTTCAGTCATCTATAACCCAGCGATTCGGTCCACGTTGAAAGTTTTCATCCTGGATGAAGCGTGGAAATTCTTTACCGTGCCGGTCATCAGGAACTATCTGGTCAAGGCCGCGAAAACGTGGCGCAAGCACAACGGCGTGCTCATCATGGCCACGCAGTCGCCCGAAGACCTCAAGGAATCGAATTTGCTCCCACTGCTGGATTCATTCCCGACCAAGATATTTCTCGCCAATTCCGATGCCGACTATGGCTTTTACACCGAAAAATTCCATCTCAACCCGCGCGAAGTAGAGCTGATACAGACCCTCATTCCGAAAAGAGAGGGGCTCATCAAGACCTCCAGCATGAGCAAGAAATTTGTGCTGAACGTGGACAGGAAAAGCTACTGGCTTTACACCAACTCCCCGAAAGACAACGAACGTTTCGCCGCCTTTGTTCGGGAACACGGATTCGATCACGGCCTGGAACTATTGGCCGAAACTCATAGGAGCTAATCAATATGCAACGTCTATTACGCTTTGTCGTTTTCATCACGCTATCATTCGGCACTTTTATACTGTGGGCGCAGACCGATGAGGCCCATTCTGTCCTGGAAGCCCGCACCGTCAAATACGCTGCCAAGGACATTGTCCGGGTCAGCACCCGGCCACGTTTTACCACGCTGATCCTTTTGCCACCACAGGAGCGAATTCTTGATTTCGTCATCGGCGACAAGGACGCCTGGGTGCTTGAGGGAACGCAGAACTTCGCCTACTTGAAACCCACGAAACCGGGCCTTGAAACCAGCGTGAACCTGATCACCGGTTCGGGAAACATTTACACCTTTTATTGTGTCAGCGCAGAAACCCCGCAGGCCGACCTCAAGGTCATTGTCGAACCGACAGATAACAAGCTGCTGAGCGCGGCCAATGGAGCGCCGCGGATGATTCCCGCATCCGAGGTAGACCAGCTTCGGGAAGCAGCAGCGCTAGAAGTCAAAGCGGCACAGGAGCAGAGCAACCGGTTCCGTTCCGACTACGCTGTCCACGCCCTCAAATTTGATTACAAGTTCAAGGAGAACAAAAAGCCTTTCAATGTTTCTGCCATTTATCACGATGACCGCTTTACCTACATTCACTCCTCCGCCACGGAGAAACCGACCCTCTATGAAATCAAAGACGGGCAGCCGACGCTCGTTAATTTCGCCTTGCAGGACGGCGTCTATGTCGTCGATCACGTTCTCGATAAGGGATATCTGGCCATCGGCAAGCACAAAACCACATTTGAAAGGCAGGGTGAATGACCATGTCCACCACGCCTAACATACCGCCAGTTGCTCCCGAAACGCCCGAGCCTTCCGCAGCAGCTACGCCGGTCGCAAACAAGCGCACTGTTGCCACAGGTGCGATTCCCAAGCAGATGCAATCGTGGATTTTCCTGGGGATTATTGCCGTCGTCGCTATTGGACTTTGGTTTTCCGGCATGGGGAAGAAAACCAAGAGCACG
>DASXKZ010000047.1:0-2928 GCA_036496525.1 Candidatus Angelobacter sp. | reverse complement strand
GTGCTGTGTCGCAAGTCGCAATATCAAGTGAAACTGCTGCGCATCAAAGGGACGTTCTTCGATGTGCTGCACAGTAAACTGAAATGGGGACAGCGATAGAGCCAATGTTACGTAACCAAACGGGCTGCATTACCTGTACCTAGATCGTCCACTTCCCGCGCCCAGCATGTACTTCCGGCGCATTGACTTCATTTCAAATCAAACATAAAGTCCCTCTAATCTTTTTTCGCTTTCCAGTTCGCGTTTCGTGAATGCAGAGAAAAAAGCTTGAGGTCCTGGGGACACCGCCACGTTCCCAGCTTATACGGAGCTAATCCGACTTTGCGGTAGTGTGCACCGGATTGAATCCCACGTGTGCCTGCTCTCGCCGACGGCTCTAGCTTCGCGCCGCTCATAAAACAAGCAAGTGTGTGTGTGATTCAGCAGAGGTATGCCTCTGCATGCATACGGAGGTGTGTGCAATGAAGAAGTATGCTCTTTTAACGACAGTGTCTTTTTGTCTGGCGGCATTCCCACTGGCAAAAGCGCAGCAGCCTACGGAAGCGCCCACCGGATATCAAACCCCCACATACTCAACCGGTCCTGGTACTCACAGTACGGGCAACGGAATGACTGCACCTGACGTGTTTGCCGATGACCAAGCCACGTTTGAAGAAGTTGACGGCGTGGACAAAGGCTTAGGGCCCACTTTTAACGCCCGCTCCTGCGCTGATTGCCACCAGACCCCAGTTACAGGCGGCAGCAGTCAGGTTTCGGAATTTCGCGTTGGGCATAAGGACTCGCAAGGTCACTTCGTGAACCCCACGTTGACGGTCAATCATGGGCAAACTCAGATCGCGAGCCGTTCGCTTATTAACGATCGCTCCGTTTGTGCCGAGGCGCAGGCCGTAGCTCCAACCTCGGAAAATATCCGCACGTTCCGTATGTCACTCCCCGTTTTGGGTGATGGCTACATCGAGGCCATTCCTGACAGCACGCTTCTGGCGATTGCCCAACAGCAGCGCCAGCAAACCCGTGGCAACATCGTCGGCCAAGCCATTCAAGTTCCGGTTATGGAAGGGCCTGCCGGTACGACTCGCGTTGGACGATTTGGATGGAAGGGGCAACAAGCTAGCCTCCTTTCCTTCTCTGCCGATGCTTACTTAAACGAGCAAGGAATCACCAGCCGCTTGCAACCCACGGATGTCACCAATCTGTGCGATACCGTTGCCGATCCCGAAGATGTGGACAACGATATCGACCACTTTGCTGCGTTCATGCGGGGCACGCTGGCGCCTCCGGTAGATGCCACAGTGATGGCGACTCACGATGCCCAGGTTGGCAAGCAGCTTTTTTCGCAAATCGGCTGCGCTACTTGCCACGTAACCGCGATCACCACAGCTCCTACTGGAACTGTATTGAATGGAGGCACGTTCACAGTACCCGATGCTTTAGGGAACAAGATCATTCATCCCTACAGCGATTTTTTGCTGCATAACATCGGCAGTGGGGATGGCATTCAACAAAACGGCCCACCCGAGACAGCCAATAAACTGCGCACGCCGCCTCTCTGGGGTCTGCGTACGCGTGACCGGTTGATGCATGATGGTCTGTCGGCTACGAGGGATAACGCCATTGCCCGCCACGGTGGAGAAGCGTCTTCCGTGACGAACAGTTACATGCGTCTTAGTTCGAACCAGAAATCACAACTGCTTAAGTTTTTAAGTGGATTGTGAAATAGGACGGAGGGCGTGAATAACGCCCTCCGGTTTTTCTGAGAACTGAGAACTGAGAACTGAGAACTGAGAACCGATAGTCCTACCGCTTTTCCGCGCGCAACAAATCCTGCGTAGTCTCGCGCCGCCGTATTACCTGAACCTTGGTTTTATCAATCAAGATCTCAGGCGGTCGCGTTCGCGTGTTGTAGTTGGAAGACAGAACATATCCATACGCTCCGGTGTCGAGAAGAGCCAGCAAATCTCCTTCTTGCACAACCGGCAACTCGCGATCACGGGCAAAGAAGTCACCGGTTTCACAAATCGGCCCGACCACGTCGGTAATTTCCGTGCTCGTCGTTGCGGCATTGACTGGAACAATCTCATGGTAAGCCTGATAGAGCGACGGGCGAATAAGGTCGTTCATGGCCGCGTCTACAATCAGAAACTTTTTTCCATTGTTGCTCTTTCTGTAAAGCACGCGAGTCAGAAGCATCCCTGCTGGTGCCACGATGGAGCGACCGGGTTCAAGTAAAAGATGAAGTTTCAGTTCCTTTAATGGTGCTGTCAGCGCTGTCGCATAAGCTGCCGCTTGCTCGCTTAACTCCGGCAGATTTTCATCGCGATAAGCAATACCCAATCCGCCGCCGGCATCCACATACTTGATCTGGTGACCATCCGAACGCAATCCACGAATTAGTTCCGCCACCCGCTCCATCGCTGCGGCAAAAGGCGAGACATTGGTAATCTGAGACCCGATGTGCACGCTGACTCCGGCGGTCTGCAAATATTTTTCCTTGGCCGCGACTGCATACAGAGCCTGTGCCTGTTGGATCGGCACTCCAAACTTATGTTTGTGCAAGCCGGTCGAAATGTACGGATGAGTTTCCGCCGAAACATCCGGGTTCACGCGCAGAGCTACCCGTGCGACCTTCTTTAGTTTGGCCGCACACTCCGCCAGTAGCGCAAGTTCAGATTCACTCTCGACATTAAATAGCAGAATGTCAGCTTTGAGCGCGGCCCGCATCTCATCGGCAGTTTTGCCTACACCGGAGAAAACCACTTTTTTAACCGCGCGCCGGTCGGCCTGTAGTACCCGTTCCAACTCCCCGCCAGAGACAACATCAAAACCACAACCCAGCTTCGCCAGCAGACGCAGAATACTCAGGTTGGAATTTGCTTTTACTGAGTAACAGACGGTATGCGGAACTGTGTGAAAAGCCCGGTCAAAAGC
>DASXKZ010000046.1:0-3584 GCA_036496525.1 Candidatus Angelobacter sp. | reverse complement strand
GGCCTGAAATTCAATCCAACCATAACCGGCGCGGCCCAGGATCAGTGTGTTATCCAGATCGCGCAATCCCGCATAATAACCGTCGTATGCGTCAACCCCTTCTTCCTCATTTGTAGCGCGGATGATCAGACCCGCATCTCCATATTGGCCCAGAAGTTGAACGTCGGCCTCCATCAGATAATTTTTCAGGCGAGGGTTTCCACTCATGGTCTTCGCCCCGCGCTCGTCGGAGTTGTTACGCATGTCGCCCTCCACTATCTCCCACGCGCCACCAAAAGGCTGCCAATCGTCCTGTTGTTCGAGATGTGAGGATTTCGGATAAAGCGGCTGTTGCGAGATGCGCGACGAATACCAACGAAGCGAAACCAATGTCGCAAGAAGAATTGCAAGAAATATGGATCCAGTGACCCGGCCCGTCTTTGAACTAAACCAGCGTGTCATTGGTTTGCCCACCAATTAGCGGTTAATTGCTGGCGGATTTCCGGAGAATCTATGTTCTCTCCGGTCATGAGCAGAGGTGGCACCATGCTTATACCCGGAGCACTACGCCCGTGAAGTTGCGCTTCCATGATTTCCATGGCGGTCCGCCCCATATCGTAAGTACTCTCCATAACGATGGAATCGATGCCGCCGGTGCGGATCGGTGGCATTAAGTCCTGATCGAAACCAACCAGTTTGATGGTATGAACTTTGTCGAACTCAACCAGTGCGTAAAATGCGCCTCTGGTCGAGATGTGGGAAAGCGCCACGATGGCATCAATAGGCTCTGCATGATTCAGCAGGTCTTCGGCAACCTGTTGTTCTTGGGGAAGACTGTAGTAGCCGAGCCTGCGGGCGGCCACCTTTATATCGGGGTATTCGTGCTCTAGGGTATTTTCGAAGCTGCGTTCCCTGGCTGTGATGCCGGTAAGTTGCGGATTAATGCCCAGAATTGCAATCGAACCTTTTCCATTCAAAATTTTCCCGACGCGGCGCGCAGCCATTTGACCGCCTGCCACATCGTCATTCAGAACATAGGAAAGCTTTGCTGAAGGGGAAATGCCAAGATTTGTCCCCATCACCACGATGGGAAGACCACCCGAAACGATCCTCCGGATAGGAGAGCGCAACGGCAGAGTCTGATCGGGAGAAATAATAATTCCCGCATAACCCCGGCCCACAACCTTCTCAAGAAGGTCGATTTGCCCTGCCACATCATCTTCCCGTGCCGGAGCGTTCCAATAAAGAGTCAGCCCTTTGCGATGGGCAACGTGCGCGGCACCAGCATGCGCCGGCTCCCAAAGAGCGGTTCCACAGGCTCGCGGAATGACAGCAATGGTATTAGAGCTACGATTACACCCAAAAAGGAAAAATAATACGGAGAGCGTAGCGAGAAGCACATAGCTGCGCGCTGAGAGACCGCTTAATAAGTGCCTATAGTACATTTGTACCATGCGCACCAACCTGGACTTCGTTACGCTCACACTGCTTTAAGTACTTTGGGTAAACGTTTACCCAGTGCGCATCCTAGAGGTCAGGCATTGCATCTGTCAACCCTCCAGACGCGCACCTTCAAGGGCGGGATCAGCGCGGAACCGATTTTCGCGCCGATTGCATGACGGGGCGTCTACAGTCGACGTCACCGCTGACAGGTCCCACCGCCGGACAAAAACACTAAGCAGTTGACAAGTCTGAAGTCCGTTCCTGAGGAGCCGTGACCGCTCCTACAGAAAGGTGATTCTACATGCGTACTAGTTTCTCCCATTCGGTTCGCGCCGGCCTGGTGCTGCTGTCTGCAATGTTCTGCGCCAGTCTCTGCTTCGCCCAGTTCAGCGGTAGTATTCAAGGAGTAGTAGAAGATCCCAGCAACGCTGGTGTGGCAAAGGCCAGAGTCGACCTTGTCAACGCTGGCACCAATGCAACGCGTACCACTACTTCGGATGACGCTGGCAACTATACCTTCCCGAGCGTGGCTCCCGGTTCCTACAAAATTAGCGTGGAGGCCAGCGGCTTCCGGAAAGCGGAAGCCAACGTTACGCTTCTGACTGAGCAGAACCTGAATGTGCCGATAAGCTTAAAGGTTGGTTCGACAAGCGAGGCGATCACCGTCACCACTGAGGCTCCGTTGGTCGATACCGCGGACAGCCGCACCCAACTGACTCTTGAGAGTCAGGCTGTGGCCCAGTTGCCGATTGCAGGCCGCAACCTGGTAACACTCGTGACGCTGGCGCCTGGAGTATCCGGACTAGGAACGGGTGCGCTAGCGGGAACTCCCGGTTCCGGAGCAGACAACTTCTCCACAGAAGAAGCCGTTGACGCCAGCGCCAACGGCCAAGGCTCGGATAACAATCAATATGTCATTGATGGCCTTGATGTCACCAGCGGAATTCGCCAGGGCGTATTGAATCTGACGCCTACGCCTGACTCGATTCAGGAAACCAGTATTCAGGTAAACACATTTTCCAGCGAGCACAGCCGTTCTGCCGGATTAGTAACGGCATTTACAACTCGATCTGGTACGGACCAATTCCATGGTTCGGCGGCAGATTATTTCAACAATCAGAAAATGTATGCGCGGCAGTACTTCCAGGGCCCTTACAAGCCTTTTCACGCCAATGACTTTTCGTTCGCCGTCGGCGGCCCGGTGATTCCGCATCATCTTTTCTTCTACTTTGCGGCTGAACCGCGGCGTGGTTCAAATGCTGCTGGCGGAAATACCACCTTTGCAGACCCACAGTTCCTGGCCTTTATTTCCAATCCCGCAAACGGCCTATCGAACACGGTGGGAACGCACGTTCTCAATACCTATCTGCCGGCCGGGTTGTCTGGCGTAACCGTAAACCAAACTGCACAGCAAATTCTCGGCATCGGTACAAACGGGTGCAATACTGCGGCCACCAACTTCATTCCTTGTGCTTTACCCATGACGGATATCGGAGCTTTCGCCGCCACATCCGTGCGCAATGGAACCCAGTATTTTGCGCGCTTGGACACTGATTTCAAGAGTGATCGGATCTACGTAAGCCTTTACCGCACACTGCTGACCAGCGGCGCGGCAACAGCATCGCCTCAATTCTCGAGCCTCAATCCCACTTGGCAGGTCGCGGGCCAGGCAACATGGGCACATACTTTTTCGCCCACCACGTTGAACGAAGCTAGTGCTGGTCAGAGCAGAGTAGAAGGCAACCTGGCCACTGGAGCTGCAGATTACACAGTTCCCAATATTAATGCTGGCATCAGCCAGCAATTGGGAGCAGGTTTCGCTCAAGGAGATTTCATCCAGCACAATTATCACTGGCGGGATGTCCTTACTCACATTAAAGGCGCTCATACCTTGAAGTTCGGTTATGAAGGCTGGTATGGAGACGACGTAGAAAACTTCCAGGGACCATGGTCAACACCGACCTTCAATTTCAACAACATTTTGTCGTTGGCGCAGGATGCTCCTACCAATGAAGGCGGTGTCTTTTATGATCCCGCGACTGGCACACAACGATTGGCCAGTTGGGATGCAGCTTCCAGAACTTTCGGAATTTTCGTGGAAGACACATGGAAGGCAAGAAAAAACCTGACCTTGACCTTAGGTCTGCGTTACGACGACAGCG
>DASXKZ010000045.1:0-3455 GCA_036496525.1 Candidatus Angelobacter sp. | reverse complement strand
TGCCGTCGTCGCCATTGGGCTTTGGTTTTCCGGCATGTGGAAGAAAACCAAGAGCACGACCGGGACTGGATCTGCTACGGCAGGCCAGGTGAAACCCGTGGTCGGCGGCCTCACGCCAGACGAAGTCCAGAAGCGTTTGCAAGAGAGCGAGGATACGCGCCGAAGTGAGGCGGTAAATTCGCGGCCAGCAGCGCCCGCACAACTCTCTGATGCCCGTCTTGAACCCGGTATGGGAGGAATTACCACCACTAATCCGCCCACGCCTCCATCCGCCCCCGTTGTTGACCCTATCGCCGAGGACGAACGCAAACGCGAGTACGCGGCACGCTTTGCCTCGAATATCGCACTGTCTTACCGTGCCGATGCTCACGCGGGTAATTCCACGCTACGGACCACGGACAATGCATTAGCCGGCACGGTCAATGCTAATGCTGTGCCAGAAGCAACCGGACTGCCCGCCAATTTCCAACAGCAACTTGAAATGCTTCAGGCGCAGCAACAACAACGGACTGCCGGCTTCGCCCAGCCTGTCCCAGCACAATCACAGCAGCCGCAAACAACTCAAGGCTCGCCCCGCAAGAACGCCGATCTAAATGCTGCTGCGGGAAAAAATCACGTCATCTTCGAAGGAACAGTGCTTGAATCGGTGCTTGTTAACCGGCTGAACGGGGACTTTGCCGGACCCGTCATCTGCCAGACCACCAACGACATCTACTCTCACAACCACGACGAGCTGCTTATCCCAGCAGGGAGCCGCCTCCTTGGCGAAACCAAAAAGGTCAGTGATGTTGGGCAGGAACGTCTAGCCGTGATCTTCCACCGGCTCATCATGCCCGATGGTTACGCCGTGGACCTCGACCAGGCGCCCGGCCTGAATCAGATTGGCGAAACGGCCTTCCATGACAAAGTCAACAATCACTACTTCAAAATTTTCGGCGCTTCGATTGCTGTGGGAGCCATCGCCGGTCTCGCGTCCATCGGCGCAAACAACAGCGCCGTAACTGGCCTGCCTACCTCAAACTCAAGCGCTTACCGGGAAGGCGTAGCCGGGAGCTTGTCGCAATCGTCGCTCCACATTCTCGACCGTTTCCTTAACATTCCGCCAACCATCACCATCCGCGAAGGCCATCGGGTGAGAGTCTTTCTCACCCAGGACTTGCTTATTCCGGCCTACGCGCAACACAAAATGCCATCGGACTTATGACTTACAGCCACAAAAGGGGAGTTGTTTCCATGAAGAAAATACTTTTGCTCTCATCTATCCTGCTTTTCACCGCCGCGCCCAGCTTTGGGCAGATCACCGTCTTTGACCCGTCGAACCTTAAGCAGCAAGTGCAGGAGCTGATCAATATGAGCCAGCAACTGACACAGCTACAAAAAACATTTGCGCTTTATCAGCAACAGTTCAATCTGCTAAATTCCGAAGCCCAATCTCTCAAGTCTCTGCCAACTCGCTACCGTTACACGTTCACGAACTGGCAACAATTCGCCGCCGGGAATCAGTACGGCAACACCAACACTTGGTTTACTGGCATCACCACCGGAAACGCCAACGCCGTTCAGACCGGATTTCGTAATCTCTTACCCGCGATCCAGCCAGTTGACGTAACCGCGACGCCCCAGGCACAGCAGGACTGGAGGCAACAGTACGGACTCATTCAGTTGCAGGATGCCAGTCTGATGAGCGGCATCAAGGCCATCGGCGACATTCGTACCAACATCCAGCAAAACGCGAACGTCCTCGCCCAGTTAGAGGCCGATGCCACTTCAACCGACCCAACAATGCAATCGGAGAAAGCACTTCAGCAAAAGACATTGATCGCCCTGCTTCTAATGATCCATACGCTCGAAGACACCAATCGGGCGCTCACATCCTCTATGGACCTCCAAATCCAGACCGTGGCCCAGCAACGTTGGGAGCGAGGCCGCGAATTGAACGCTGCGGCCAAAGATCGACAAGCACGCTAGAACAAAGGAGGTAAACCAACCCGACCAAACCGGCCAGAGGAGACGGCAATCACACATGGACCCGACACTACTTAACAATCTGCTTGCGTCATTGCGGAACACTATCTTTGACGTTCTGACGCAGAATGGGACTCCCTTTCAGCAGCTTGGACAGAACATCTTCCGCACACTGGCTATTGTCATGATCGTGATTGCCGGAAGCCGCATTGCCTTTTCCGATCATCACGCTCTGCATAAACTCCGCACTTTGGCCGGTCTGCTCCTGCTGGTTTGGATCATGATCACTTTGTATTCCACTCCCAGCCCGCTTCTGGGTGGGTATTCATTTTCCGAAGCCATCCCTAAGGCTGCCTTCGGGATGGCTGACTTGGTGGGCACCACGACCCAACAACAGATGCTCTCGAAACTCAATGACATCTCCACCGGCATTCAGGACATGGGCGAATTCTCCATGCTCCATGCCCGCGACTTCATCATCTACCTGCTTATCACTCTACTCATTGCCGTGCTGGAGCTGGCCATGTTTATCGTGGTCGGCTTCGGGTACCTTGCGCTTGGGGCCATCCTTATTATTGGGCCGATCCTGATACCGTTCGTGCTCGTGCCCAAGCTCGATTTTCTGTTTTGGTCGTGGCTCAAAGCACTCATCAAGTACAGCTTTTATCCGGTGGTGGGAAACATCATTCTGCTGGGAATCTCGCAGATCATGCTTTCCGTCCTGAATACCACATTGCTGTCGCAGGGGCTCACAGCAGGCCGGATCGCCGTCAGCATGACGCAGGTGCCAATCCTAGCTGTCGTGTTTTTGGCCGGGATCTATTCAATCTTCAAAATTCCCTCGCTTGTTGGCGACATCTTCAGCGGCGCAGCCAACGCCGGCAGCGGAGTCCAGCAGGCCGTGAGCGGTGCCGTAGCCGCAGCCATTTTCTAACCGTATTAATTAAGGAGGAAGACAACCATGGCTCATACTTCCGAAAAGCGCGTTTCCACTCAGCTACCGAGTATTCCCGCGCCATTAGACGCAAAGTTTCAGGCGGGCAAGCGTCTTTACGCCGAACAGTGGGGCGATGCCGTAGTCACCAATACGTATCTCAAACTGACGATCTTGGCGCTCTGCCTACTCTGTGCCGGCTCGCTCTACATTGCCCGCGCCACGGTCAAAAAGATTGATTCATTTCACACGCGGTACATCCGCATTGACGCAATCGGCCGCGCTGAAGCAGTTAACTACGACGACCTCAATTACAAACCCCAGGAAAAGGAGATCAAGTATTTCCTCACCGAATTCTGCCGGCTTTATTACAGCCGCAACAAGCTGACCATCCGTGACGACTTCCGCCGCTCCTTGTTATTTATGGACACGCCTCTTGCCGACAGTACGCTCGCGGCATGGAGTAAAAGCAAGATCATCGATAACTTTCTCTCGAATTCCGGCCCCGAGCAGGAGATTGAAGTAAACCGCATTGACATTGAAGACCTCCGCTCGC
>DASXKZ010000044.1:0-6191 GCA_036496525.1 Candidatus Angelobacter sp. | reverse complement strand
GCACGATAGTTTTACGGGATGAGGAAGGCGTTCCGCTGACGCACAAGCCAAGACTGTTGCTGGACCGACCAGTGTATGGGCGTCCGCTGACGCCGCCAGGGCTGGCGCACGAACTGGTGAACGAGATGGGAGTGGTTTACCGGACGCGAGTCGCGATCACATGATAATTTCTTGCGCTGAGCAGGCCTTCCCAACTCCCTACTGCCAGGGGCAGAATGCGCTCCAGTTTGTGGTGTTCCTTTTTGTGCGCCCAGTACATTAATCCAGCCATCAGGCCGAAGCTGCCTGCGTTATAAACGGCAGCGCCGGTGCGGCTCTGCACAAACGGACGCGCGATGGGATTCATTTCCACAAAGCCGGGATAGGCGAGCCCTTTTTGCGTGGAGAGCGCGTCGGCGGTGAGCGACGCGCCCAGAGTAGCGAAGCCGAGTTGGTTGCGTGCGTCAAAGAAACTGTGTGTGCGCGGCGCGGTCTTTAGTTTGATAAAAGCTGTGGGCGGCGCCATGAGCGCGTGAATCGGCGCCAGATTATTGCTGGTGAGAAAATCGGTGCCGAACGATGGTGCGGTGGGAGCGGGTGTTATCGACAGAGTCCCAGCGGGTAAGGGGTCAGCAATCCTTACTTCTGCGGATATTGGAGGCGCATCGGGCAGAGCAGCTACCAGTGCATGGGGCGAAATGGAACTTGTGGCCGAAGCCGCGTTTGCCATCGATGCAGACGCAGGTGCGGCGGAAGGAGAAGCAGAAGCCGGATTCGATGCAGGCGCAAGCGCGGGACGTCCATCTTCGCCCAAGGCAAAGGCCGACGACCCTACAAACACCAATAGCATGGCGGCAACGGCAACTCTCACCAGTCTCCCCCGGAACCTAAGCTTTCAAAATGCGTGTTCGAGCAAATTGAATAACTCTTGAATTTGGGTTTCTACTGGCAATTCTTGCTACAAATGGTGCGAGTGAAAATAAGGCCTGCTACTGAGATCACGGGATTAAGGGCCTTACCTGAGGGAATGGATCTACCGCGGATATACGCGGATAAGCAATCGGGTGATCACGCGTGATCGGGTGACATATGAAAGAGGTCGATTAGTGTTTCATCGCAGTTTTGTAGGCAACGATAAGCGAATGTGAGTCACAAGGTTCAGTTAATTTTCTTTTGATCCGCGCTCATCCGCGTTAATCCGCGGTAAGTTCCCTGCAATCGCTCTACTCTTCCAGCGTCGAGAGATCGCCGACGTCGCGGCCCAGTTCCTGCGCTTTAAGCAGACGGCGGATGATCTTGCCGCTGCGCGTTTTGGGCAGCTTGTCAGGGAATGCAATTTCCGCGGGCACAGCGATTGCGCCCAGTACGTGCCGCACATGCTCTTTCAATTTCGCCTCAAGTTCCGGCGAGCCCGTGTGGCCAATGCGCAAGATCACAAAGGCCTTGATGTTCTCACCTTTGATTTCGTCGGGGCGTCCGATGACGGCCGCTTCAGCAACCGCGGGATGGCTGACCAGCGCGCCTTCAACGTCGGCGGTGCCAATGCGATGTCCTGCTACATTCAGCACATCGTCCGCGCGACCCACGACGGTGAAGTAGCCATCCTGGTCGCAGATCGCGACGTCGCCGGTGGTGTAAGCGTTAGGGACTTTGCCCCAATCCTGCGAGTAACGCGCGGGATCGCCATAGACCGTGCGGAACATGTGCGGAAATGGCTTGCGGAGCACCAGCAGCCCGCCTTTGTTCGGCGGCATCTTGTTGCCTTGCTGGTCCACAACTTCCGCCACCACGCCGGGAAGCGCCTTGCCTGCTTTTGCCGGACGCGCCGCCATGATCGGCAGGGTGCCCAGACACGGGCCGCCGGTTTCAGTCTGCCACCAGTTGTCGGCGACAAAGGCTGTGGTTCCGTTGCCGCACAGCACCCGATACGCCCAGTTCATCGCTTCTGGATTCAGCGGCTCGCCCGCGCAGGTGAAAAGACGCAGGCTGCGGAGATCATGCTTTTTAGGCAGCTCGTCCCCATGGCGCATGAACATGCGGACCGCCGTGGGCGCGGTGAATGCCACGGACACGCGATATTTTTCCACCAACTCCCAGGCAATGCCCGGGCTGGGATAGTCAATGGCGCCTTCGCGGAACAACGTTGTCACGCCCGCAAGCAGTGGCGCGTAAACGATGTAAGAATGTCCCACCACCCAGCCGATGTCAGACGTGCAGAAATAAATATCGTCATCTCTCGCGTCCCAAAAGCGGGTCATATGATAGTGAATTCCGACAGCATAACCGCCATGAACGTGCACCACTCCCTTGGGCTTGCCAGTGGTCCCGCTGGTATAGAGGATGTAAAGCGGATCTTCAGCGTCCATCACCTCGGCCAGGCATTCGGCTTTCTGCGCCTGCACCAGTTCAGTGAAATCCACTTCGCGCTCCGTGAGTTCGATCATCGGCTTCACCCGCCGCAGCACCACAACTTTCTCCACCAACTCCAGCCCGGCAATCGATTCCTGCACGATCGCGCGCAACGGCACCATTTTCCCGCGGCGATATGTTACGTCTGCGGTCAGGATCACGCGCGCCTGGGCATCTTCAATGCGGCTGCGCAGCGCTCCCACGCTGAAGCCCGCGTACACCACTGAATGCACGGCGCCAATGCGCGCACATGCCAGCATGGAAACCACGCCCTCGAGGCATAGCGGCATATAAATAATGACGCGATCACCTTTTTTCACTCCCAGCGATTTCAAGGCATTCGCCGTGCGGCCGACCTGGTCCAGAAGCTGGCCGTAAGTCACCTGCCGTTCCGTGCCGTCCTCACCCACCCATATGTACGCGACTTTATTTTTGCGGCCGGATTTTACCTGCCGGTCAAGGCAGTTATGCGTGATGTTGAATTTGCCGCCCTGGAACCACTCAAATGTCGGATACTTCCACTCAAAAACTTTCGTCCACGGCTGAAACCATTCCAGCTCACTCGCGGCGGCAGCCCAGAACGTTTCCGGATCGTCGATTGATCGTTTATATTCCGCAGCGTAGTCTTTCAGGCGCGCATTTTGGACCAGAGATTTTGGCGGTAGAAGTTCGTTTTCCGCGTGTAATAGCTGCTCAATCCCGCTATCCGGTTGCGCCGAAGTTGACATGACTGCTCCTTATCGATGCGTGCCATTGTAACGCCGCTTGGCACTGATTTTGAGACGTAGTAATGCTACGTCTCTACGTCAGGTTTGACGATTCCCTCTGAATTCTTATCTGCTATTGAAAGGTTTTTTTCGGTTTAATCCGCGATCATCCGCGTGAATCCGCGGTAGAAATTCCTGATCAGTGTCATCAGCGAAAATCAGTGGTGAGCCTCTATTCAAACTGCTTTTTGAACTCCGCCATCTGTTGCTTCAGTTCGGCGACCTCGGCTTGTAGAGCCGCCACCTTCTCTTCCAGTTGAATCAGGCGCTCTGCGTCGGCCGATCCTGAACTTGATGCCGTTTCTGCCGGCGGCTCCCAGGCTTCCACGTCGCCGGAAAGTAAATGCGCGTAGCGGATTTCTTTTGTTCCCGGACGGCGTCCCAGCGCCTTGGCCAGTGGAGGCTCGCGCCGCATGAGCTGTTGTAGCCCGGTGAGCACATCGTCCAGATGCTCAAACTGGTACATGCGCTCGGTGCGTCCGCGCAGCTCGCCGGGAGTCTGCGGGCCGCGCAGCAATAGCACGCAGATTAACGCAGTTTCTTGCCGGGTGAAGTTAAATACTTCCTGCACGCGGTGCTCATACTTGGTAACGCGTCCGTCAGCGCCGCCGGCTGGACCGGCCAGGCGCTTGTCGCTCAGGTTGCGCAGCGCCAGGCGGACGGTCTCTTCGTCAAAAGTCGTTACAGGCTCGCGATTGTTCTTCTGGTTGCAGGCGTTGATCAGCGCGTTCAGTGAAAGCGGATAGTAATCCGGCGTGGTAATGTCTTTTTCTATCAGCGCACCCAGCACCCTGGCTTCAGCAGCATTCAGGACAATATTCACGCTAACAATTTATCAGGTGCGGCGGGTGCGATGTATAGTCTGTCGCAAACAGTCATGGACCTGAGGCGGTTGCGATGAAAAAAGGATGCGGCAGCGTGTTCGTCCGCTTTAAGATGGCGCAGGAGGGAATGCGGCATGAGCCTGAGATCGCTGGCCTGCGTGGGATTGCTGCATATCGCGTTGTGCTGCGCCGGCCTTGCGCAGACTGTGCCTAAGCTGGACCAGATACTCCCCCGCATCCAGCAGCGTGTAAAGGAATTTGAGAGCTCTCTTCCGGACTTTATCTGCGACGAGAAAATTACCTCACGGGAACTGATGGGCGGCAAGACCATCCATGAGACCGACATCGACTCTACCTTCAGGGGCACGCAGAACAAAGATAAAAATCCAGACGGAAAATACGAGCCATTTACCGAATGGCGAGACATCCAGACGATTGACGGGCGGCCCGCGCCAAAAGGTCAGCAACTCACCGGGCCGTTTCTCTTTGGCGGCGGTTTCAGTTCGATTCTGGTTGAAATCTTCTCCTCGGAAAATTCCCGGTATTTCAATTACAAAGTGATTGGAGCTGACAAGGTCGATGAGAAGGCTGCGGTGCTCATCAAGTTTGAGACAAAAAAGGACCAACGGCGTTGCTGCACCGTGAATTGTTTGGCACCCAGTATGTGATGAAGGGCAGCGGAAAAGCGTGGATCGATATTGCGTCCATGAATGTGCTTCGATTGGAAATCCAATATCTTGATCCGCCGATGCCGGAAGGCGTGCTTACGCTTGCAGTCGATTACGCGCCGGTGGTCATCAAGGACAAAACCTTCTGGATGCCCAAGACCGTCACGGCTGAGCAAACCGTACCAAATCCCAAGGTGCCGGTAAGCGGACAGTATGTTGCGGAGTATTCGAATTATCAGGAATTTAAAGTGTCGGTGCGGATAAATTACTAGAACTGCACCCCTTGTACGGTGTCTTTAGGGTCATGTGATCCCGCTCACTGTTTTATAATAAGGAGTTACCTCACACTAGCAGGGCGCAATAATCAGGTAAATTGCGGCCCCAGGCCGCACAGGATAATTCATGGCTACAACAATTGAACTCGGAGTTCAGGAAAAAGCCGCGCGCACGCCGCAGCCGGGCCGCAAAGTAAATGATTTCAGCATTCAGGTGGCTACGGTCAACGGCTCGGGCTCACAGTCTGCCAACACCGTGCTGTTGCGCAGTATTTTCCAGATGGGCGTTCCGGTCTCCGGCAAGAACCTTTTTCCATCGAACATTGCAGGCTTGCCCACGTGGTATACCATCCGCGCCAGCAGGCATGGCTACATCGCGCGCAAAAAAGAAATTGATTTTCTGGTGGCGATGAACGCCGAGACGGCGCAGGAAGACGTGATGTCTCTTCCGGCAGGCGCTGCTTGTGTGTATGACGAGCCTCTGAAGCTTTCCGGTCTTCGCCAGGACATCGCTTTTTATTCTGTGCCTTTTGACAAGCTGGTGGCCCCCGTATGTCCTGAAGCCAAGTTGCGCCGCCTGGTGAAGAACATGCTCTATGTGGGCGTGGTGGATGCGTTGCTGGGCATCGAGCGTGAGGAATCAGAAAAAGCGCTGGTCAAGCATTTTGCCAAAAAGAAAAAAGCCGCAGAGCTGAATACCGCCGCTATCCGCGCGGGCTATGACTACGCCATTACCACCTTCACCAAGCAGGACCCGTTCTGGGTGGAACGCATGAATGAGAACCAGGGCAAGATCATTGTGGACGGCAACGCTGCCGCCGCTCTGGGCTGCATGTTTGCCGGCGTCACGGTGGTGACGTGGTATCCCATCACTCCTTCAAGTTCGCTGGTGGAAACGCTGATTGACTATCTTAAGGACTATCGCATTGGCCCAGACGGTAAAGCGACATTCGCCGTAGTGCAAGCTGAAGATGAGCTCGCCGCCGCAGGCATGGTGCTGGGCGCAGGCTGGGCAGGAGCGCGATCCATGACTTCAACTTCCGGTCCCGGCATTTCACTCATGGCGGAATTCATTGGCCTGGGTTATTACGTTGAGCTGCCCGGAGTGTTCTTTGATATCCAGCGTGTTGGCCCTTCAACGGGATTGCCCACGCGCACCATGCAGGGCGACGTTCTTTCATGCGCGTTTCTCTCTCATGGCGACACCAAACACATTCTGCTGTTTCCGGCTTCAGTGGAAGAGTGCTTCAGCATGGCCATGGAGGGGTT
>DASXKZ010000043.1:0-18821 GCA_036496525.1 Candidatus Angelobacter sp. | reverse complement strand
ACATCTCTTTGGGAATCTCATTCGAGCAGACGGAAACGATTCCCACGCCGCCCAAAGCGATTACCGGCAGAGTCACGGCATCGTCACCGGAGAAGACCAAAAAGCTTTCCGGCACATGGTTGAAAACTTCAGCGATCTGCGAAATATTGCCGCTGGCCTCTTTCACGGCGATGATGTTGGGAATTTTGGCGAGGCGGCCCAGCGTCGCCGGCTCGATGTTGGCGGCGGTGCGACCAACCACTGAATACAGCATTATCGGCTTGTCCACGGCTTCAGCAATCGCCTTGAAGTGCTGGTACTGGCCCTCCTGCGTTGGCTTGTTGTAATACGGCGATGCGGTCAGGATCGCGTCCACGCCCTTGCGGCGATTCAGCTCGCGCGCTTTCTCCACGGCTTCAGCGGTGCAATTCGACGTGGCTCCGGCCACGATCGGCACGCGGCCACCGTTCACCTCAATCGTAATATCGATCACGCGCAGCCATTCGTCTTTGGTCAGGGTCGGCGTTTCGCCCGTTGTTCCGCATGGGACAAGGAAGTGAATGCCGGAGGTAATCTGCCACTCGACCAGTGAGCGAAGGGCTTTCTCGTCAATACTCTGGTCTTGCTTGAACGGGGTGATGAGCGCGGTGCCGCAGCCTTGTAGGTTCATGGTCGGAACTAGGATAACAAAAACTTAACCACAAAGGACACGAAGGAACACAAAGGAAGGTGACTTCGCTAGGAGGAAGGGAGGAAACGGAGGATTTCAAAAGTTGAAGGATAGCGGATCTCTAGAGCGTTTGAAGACTGGCCGAGGATATTTGCAGGTATTTTGTTTTTCCTCTGCTTACTCCGTTCCTCTGTGCTTCAAAGGTTTTAAACTAAAGCTGGTCCACGATCTCCGGGAACTCATAAAACCCGGTCTTGCCCTTGATCCATTCGGCTGCTTGCACGGCGCCTTCAGCAAAGCCGACGCGCGATTTTGCGTCGTGGGTGAAAAGAATCGTGTCGTTGGCCGAGTCGAGCATCACCAGGTGCATGCCCACGGTTTCGCCTTCGCGCACAGAGGCGACTTCAACTTTTTCGCCGGAGCCGGACTCCAGGATCTTCTGAATGGTCACAGCCGTCCCGGAAGGTTTGTCTTTCTTGTGAACATGATGGCGTTCAACAATGCTGCCGCGATACTGATGTTTCAGGATAGGCGCAACGGCCTGCACGGCCTTAAAGAAAAAATTCATTCCAATGGAAAAGTTTGAGCCGTAAAGCACTGCAGCTTTTCTCTCATCGGTGAGCTCGCGCACTTTGTCTATATGTTGATACCAGCCCGTGGTGCCCACCACGATGGGCACTCCAGCCTCAACACAGCGGATAATGTTGGGAATCACGGCATGCGGCGTAGTGAAATCAATGGCTGCATCGATTTCGTTCAAGGTGGCGGGGGTCAATGCGCGACCGTCCTGATTTTCCTGGCTGGCCAACGAGCGGACTTCATGCCCGCGTTCTTTCGCCACTTCCGCAACCAGCGCGCCGGTTTTGCCGCGTCCCAGCACCAGGATTCTCACGAGAGCACCACTGGAATTTTCACGCGAATGCCTTTCATGCAAATACCTCGGGGTCCACCTGCGCGAAGAATGTGCGGTGCAGGCGCGAGACTACGTCAGGCACCGCGTCTTCATCAATCACAAAACCTATATTAATCTCTGACGCGCCCTGGGAGATCATATGAATGTTGGCTTCAGGTATGGCGCTGAAAACCTTGGCTGCGATTCCCGGCGTGCTCTTGATATTTTCACCCACCAGGCAGACGATAGCTTTGCGGCCTTCATATTTCACATCCGCCAGTTTGGCCAGGTCCGCGGCAATGGCCGCAATGGACTCGTTCGAGTCCACCGTGACAGACACACTGACCTCAGAAGTGGAAACCATGTCCACCGGGCAGCGATGGTTGGCAAAGACCTCAAAGATGCTTTTGAGAAAGCCATGCGCCATGAGCATGCGCGTCGCCACTACATCAACGACGGTGATGCGCTTCTTGGCGGCTATCGCTTTAAAGATGTTTTTGCTCTTGGGTGCCGTAGCCGTGATGCGCGTACCTTCACACGTGGGATTGCGGGAGTTGAGTATCAGTACCGGGATATTTTTCTGGATGGCCGGCAGCAGTGTGGCAGGATGCAAGACTTTCGCGCCGAAATAGGCTAGTTCAGCCGCTTCTTCAAAGCTGATGTTCTTGATGCGACGCGCATCGGGACAAAGATTGGGATCGGTGGTCATCATGCCGTCCACATCGGTCCAAATCTCAATGCGCTCGGCATTTAACCCCGCGCCAACGATCGCAGCGCTGAAATCCGATCCACCGCGCCCCAGCGTGGTGGCAATGCCTTCCCGCGTGGCGGCAATAAAGCCGCCCATCACCGGGACGCGCTTGCGATCCAGCAACGGCTTTACGGTTTCCGCCAGGCGGGCATCCGTCTCCTCAAATTGCGGCACGGCCTTGCCGAAAGTGGCGTCGGTGACGATGCATTTGCGCGAATCAACGTGCGCAGCTTCAATATTGCGCTGAGAAAACGCCGCAGCAGCGATCTTGGATGACACACGCTCGCCAAATCCGGCAATCGTGTCGATGGTCCGCGGCGTGAGTTCGCCCACGGCAACAACGCCGCGCAAAAGCTCGTCCAGGCCGTTGAAGTCGGCTTCTAATTCTGGCGCGATCTGCTCAAAAGCGTGCGTGCCCAACAGGTCACAAGCACAGTTGTAATGGCGCTCGCGGGCAGCGCGGGAAAGTTCAAGCGCTTTTGCACGATCTCCGGTTCCTGCAGCAGAAGACATGGCAAGAAGCTGATCCGTGATTTTGGCCAGCGCGCTTACCACGACCACAGGGCGCTCATTCAGGCGATCGCGCACGATGGCCGCGACGCGGTCGATGGCTTGCGCATCTTGTACGGAAGTGCCACCGAATTTCATAACGATCATTGGTGATCCTCGACCTGATGAAATCCCTTTGGAAAGATCCAAATCATATATGTCTGTGGTAATTCTCGGCCGGTGCAACTCAGGATGGCCTGATAATCGGACGCTAGAAAAGTAAGGCTTTTTTCCTGCTTCTGTGCGTCCTGTTTTTCGTCCGTCAAGTTGAAGCCTTGCTTCGGAAATTGCTCTTTGTAATGCGCTATTACGGCATCGCATTCCACGAGGCCCGAGTACGTCCCGAACGCCATCCACTCTTTTGATGGGAGTTCGATCGCATCCACATCTACTACTCGCACCCCGCGAGGCGGCTCAACGTTATACAACCTCGCCCTGATCTCGGTCTTTCGCTTATATCTTTTGAACTGTGGGGTTCGTGGCACGATCCACACCCACCAGACTAGAACCACACACAGAACTACCGTCACTATCGAAATGCTTTTCCACTGTGCCTTGCGCAGGCCGTTCATCAACCCAGGAATCCCTGCGCTTTGAGCAGCTCGCCGTTCAAGACAGCGGCACCGGCGGCGCCGCGGATCGTATTGTGTGACAGCACGGTAAATTTCCAGTCGAAGATGTTGCAGGGACGCAGCCGCCCACAGACTGCACTCATGCCGCGTCCGCGATCACGGTCCAGCCGAGGCTGGGGACGGTCGGGCGCGGACTCATAAATCACCGGCTGTTCCGGCGCAGTGGGTAGCTTGAGCTTCTGCGGCAGGCAGCGAAATTCATTCCACGCTTCAATGATTTCTTCGGCGCTCGCGGGTTTGCGCAGCTTGAGTGAGACCGATTCGGTATGTCCATCCTCTACGGCCACGCGGTTGCAGTGCGCGCTCAGCGTGAGATCGGCGTCAGCAATGCGCGAGCCGTTGAGCGATCCCAATAGCTTGCGCGTTTCCGCTTCCATCTTGTCTTCTTCCTTGGCGATGTAGGGAATCACATTGCCCAGGATGTCCATGGACGGCACGCCGGGATAACCCGCGCCGCTGATGGCCTGCATGGTGGCAACAAAAATCTTGTCGATGCCGAAACGGCGGTACAGTGGGGCGAGTGCAAGCACCAACCCAATGGCGGAGCAGTTGGGATTGGTCACCATGAAGCCGCCATTTTTCTTGTACCACTTCTGCGTCTTGATGAGCGGAACGTGGTCGCCATTGACTTCAGGAATGATGAGCGGAACGTCTTCCGCCATGCGAAACGCGCTGGAATTCGAGACCACGGCGTGGCCTACTTCGGCGAATGCAGGCTCAATCTGCTGCGCTGCGGTTGTGTCCAGCGCGGCAAAGACCAGCTTGGGCGTGCTGCTGTCCGGCGCGGCGGCGGAGACTTTCATAGCGGCAATATTGGCGGGAATCGGCGTGGCCAGGTTCCACTTCGCGGCTTCGGCATAAGCTTTGCCGGCCGAGCGGTCTGATGCTGCGAGCCATGTGATTTCAAACCACGGGTGTTCGTGGAGCAGTTGGATGAACCGCTGCCCGACGGTCCCGGTAGCGCCGAGGATGCCGACTGGAATTTTGCTGGTCATGGTGACTGTTGAAATTAGATTTTAGCATCAGGAGAGAATCTCACCACGGAGACACGGAGGCACTGAGAACGGCGGGAAGATTTTCTGAAATCTCGAACGAAGCGAGAGATCCCTATCAGCCACTAATGCTGGTAGATCCCCAATCATTACGCGCAGATATTTTGAAAGTACAGCGCCGGAGAGGATCCTTTCAATCATAGGGTTCCCTCGCTGCGCTTCGGGATTTCAGAAAACCAGCTCAATCCGCTGCGGCTGCCTTCGCCGCCTCCGCAGGCTTGCGCTTGACCAGGTATTCATCGGCCAAGACCATAACCAAGGCTGCTGTCGGGACAGAAACCAGTGCGCCTACGACTCCGGCCAGGGCGCCTCCGAGAGAAAGCGCAATGATCACCGTGAGCGGTGACAGGTTGAGAGTATGTCGCATAATGCGCGGCGCGAGGAAGACGCTTTCAATCTGGAAATAGATGGCAAAGAAGATAATCACTCCCACGAGCTTCTGGGGCGAATCCATAATGGCCACGGCCGAGGCCAGCACTACGGCGCTGATGGGGCCGGCAATGGGCAGGATATTGGCGATGCCGGCAAACATCGCCAGCAGGTAAAAGTATTTCAGGCCGAGCGCCCAATAGACGATCAGGCTGCAAACGCCAAGGCTGATCATCAGCATCGATTGGCCAACCAGCCAGTTGCGCATGCGGGCTTTTGCGCGCAATAGAGTCGTGTTCAACCGGCCCTGTTGGTGAAGCGGGAACATGGAGACGGCCCAGTGGAAGGTGCGATCGCCATCGATGATGAAGTATGCGGTGAGGATGATGGCCGTAAAGAAACCAAAAATGCCGCCGGCCAGGTTCAAGAAGAGCCCGCCTGCGCCGCCGGCGATTTCCGCCGCATATTTCTGCAACCCAGCGGGATCAATCTTGGCGGCGAAGGGAATATGTTTGATTCCCTCAGTGAGTTCCGTCATGTGGCGGGGCCAGTCAGCGGAGAAGTTGCGGCCGTCGCGATATACGGGCGGCAGGGCAAACACAGCGAACAAAGTGCCCGCCAGCGCCAGGATCAGAATCAAAAAAATGATGGCAAAGCCGCGTCCGGCGCGCCAGTTGCCAATGTGGATCTTCTGAATCATGCCGATAGCCGGCGATAGCACCACGGCAAACAGCGCGCTCACATAGATGAGCATCACCACATCACGGACGCTATAGGCGACCCACAAGGCAAGGATCACGCCGAAAAAGAACAGGATGTCAGACCGGTGGTTATTCGCCATACTCTAATCGAGCCAACATGGGGGAAGGGTTAACAAGAGTTTAACCCAGAATGGCTGGGAAGCTGCTTCCATAGGTATTAAAACTTTAGGGAAGCCGAAAAGTACTAACGCCCTGGGATTTTTCGGGCCGCAGACCCGGGTAAATTCCAGATCAACTGCCTCAATTATCGATAACCTGCCTTCAAACGCCTTGCTACCGTGCCGGGAACCGTGCATCTTACTGAAGAGACAGAATTCCAACATTCCATCATTTATGAGACGACTTTCTATTATTGGTGTTTTTTCCGCCCTGCTGCTGGCCGCGGCTTTGCGTCCTGTCGCAACGGCGGCCGAACTTAAGCAAAAGACCAACTCTGCCTTTGATCGCTATGTCGCGGCCACAGAAGCCCGATTTGCCAATGAACTGCGTCCGGGCGGGACGTTCCTTTACATCGACGCCATGAACCCCGACGCCAAACGGCAGGCTTATGAGCAACTCAAGGGTGGCGAGATCCTGGTGGAAAAGCTTGAAACCAAAGCGCCCGGAGTGAGCCCTGACGTTCCCGACGGCATAGTGCACCATTGGGTTGGACTTATCTTTATTCCCGGCGCCACCCTGGCCAAGACGCTGCCCATCGTCAAGGACTATGACCGCCGCGCCGAACTCTATAAGCCGGATGTGAGCGCGTCACGCACCATCGCCCACAATGGCGACGACTTCAAGATGTTCCTGCGCCTGCATCAGAAGAGATTTACCACGGTCGATTTCAACACAACATATGACGTGCATTGGGGCAGCGTGGACGCAAGCAAGGTATATTCCAACTCCATCAGTACGCGCATAGCTGAGGTAAAAGATCCGGCCAAGCCTGAAGGTGAAGAGTTGCCGGTGGGCACCGGACATGGCTACCTCTGGCGGCTGAATACCTATTGGCGCTTTGAAGAAAAAGATGGCGGCGTTTACCTGCAATGTGAAGCTCTGTCTTTGACGCGCGACATCCCTACCGGTCTGGGATGGCTGCTGAAACCGCTCGTAACGTCGATCCCGAAGCAATCACTGAACCGCGCGTTGGGCCAGACGCGCAATGTGGTGATTGAGGAAAGCAAGCACAACTGCTGCGGAGTAGCAGCGGCGCATTAAGCTTGTCCCTTTATCAATGCAAACAAAAAGGGCCCGCCGAAGCGGACCCAGTTTTTGGAAAGCTAAGGATGCTGGTTATTTGTTGTCGTCAACGCGCGACGCGATCATACTGTACGAGCCGGCGTTGAAGAAGATAAGACCACGCACGCGCACGGTGTTAGCGTTTACGGGTGTGACCTTCAGGTTAGTGCCGCTCACAATTGACACCGCGATGGTCGATTGACCTGTCAGGGTGGCAAAAGCGGAGCTGGCGTTCAGCGTCAGCGTAAAGCCTGACGCGCTTGCGGCGGAAATTGTTCCCACCAGGGCCTGTTCGCGCAGCTTGAGTTTGTCTGCTGGCATCGGCGAAACGGTGCCGCTGCCTGTGTCGGCTTCAACGCGCTGGCCCTTGCCAATGTGGCTGGCATCAAAAGCCAGCGTGGTTCCACCCAGATTCAGTTTGTCCGTACGCACGGAGAACGCGGTACTCGCGCTAATGGCAAGGTCCACGGTCACCGGCGGCGTAGCGGAATTAGACGAATCAACCTGATGCGCAATCGTGATCTGCGTGGCCGGCGCCCCGGTCACTGCGGTGATTATGCCTTCAGCTTCTTCGCCGCTCTGGCTTTCTTCCACACCAATCTTGGTGGCAAGCTTGCTGCCGTCAGGCTTGGTGGTTGCGTCCACTTCAACAATGTCACCCACCTTGAGTTGTGAAAGCGAGGTGATGCCATCTTTGAACTGCGTGGTGCTGTCAGTAGCAAATACGATGCTGCTGGTTTTGGTCTGGATAGTAAAGTTCGGCGCGGCAATGGACGTTACGCTGCCGTGGACGTCGTCCATCTCGCCGTTGTCTTCATCAGTGTTGGTAGCGGTGGCCGTGGTTACGTTGAATTTCGCAGTCACAGTCGCCGAAGTCGGCGGCGTGCCGGTTAGCACGACCGAATTTGCCAGATCCAGATCAAAGTTAATGACTGACGAATTGCTGCTGGTCACCGTAATTGGAGCAGTAAAAGTCACAGTTACGCTGCCGCTGGTAAGTGTGGCCGGGATTTTTACCGGCGCGGGCGGAACAGCATTGTTCAGTACCACGACTTCAGGATTGGAAACCGTGAGCGATGCTCCGGAGTAGGTTCCCGGCGGAATGTTGACCAGGGCCAAAGGCTCAAACGATCCGGCCTGGTGGACAAACTCGACCTCGGACGTTTTCGACAGCAGGTTGCCTGTGGTGGCTGTGGTTCCGCTTCCGGTAAGTGTCAGCGAGCTGACAGAAAGCTCAAACTTCACGATCTGATCGTTCAGACCGTCACTAGTGTTGATGGTGGCATTGGTTGGTCCGGCATTGAGTGTGCCAGTCCCGCCGCAGCCTGTCGCCAGCATCAAGGCGACCATTACAACAGTTAGAAGTAAATACCGCTTCATAGGGGCCTCCAAGTTTTCAGTGAGTGGGGAAGTCCTCGCCGGGTATAAGTGCACCTTAGGGGCCAAGCTTGCCAAACAGGCTAAGTGCTTGCTTTTCAGTACAGGAGGCTAATGACGGTGAGATGGAGCTGGGTGAGAGGCATTCTGCCTGTGGCGATAAGCCACACTGAATCAAACACTTGCGGACAATGATCGAAAGTAACGTCCCGGAGGGAATGACTCCACACCTACGGAATCCAACACAAAGAAAGAGGCCGCCAGTATCTGCGGCCTCCTGAACATCGATTTTAATAGCAGTTTTACTGCAGTTCAATCTTGCTTACCGCGATGCTCTCGCCGGTAACTGTCCCTGTTACGTTGACTTTGATGTCTTTGTCTTTATTCATCTCAGCAATGAACTGCTTGGCTTTGGCATTGCTTGCCGCATCAAACTTGATCACCTTTTTGTCATCGGTCAGCACGCCATAGCCGCTTTTTACGCATTCCGGCATCTGCAGGCACATCTTGGAATGCTTGGCCCCAAAGCCGGGTTTCTGTCCTTCTTCACTTGCACAGGCCAGGTCAACAAGATAACCCTGAACCTTGGTTTCCGCGGCAAATGCGCTCAACGCCGCAGCTGTAAGCAATACCAGCGCGATTCTCCTCATAATCTCCCCTGTGAATGGCTGTTGCAGAATGTATTGATTGATAACCGAAGTGTAGGTTACATGTAAAGCGCGATTTTTGCGTGCACGTTACGGTCGAGAGACGAAAACAGCCCACTCAGTGTAAAATCATATTGTTGCGGTCATTATTGTTGTGGTCAGGACGCACCGCTTAAGTAGCGTGCCATCCTTAATTTCCCGCCGCACTTGCCGCCGCCGACTTTAAGGCCGCGGAACCCCGACATTCCAGGAGAAGATTGAATCATGGCTAAGATCGCCAAAACGGCAGACCGCAAGAAGATCATGGACACCACCAAGAGCACTGATTGCCCTAAATGCGGCAAGCCGACCCGGATTGTAAAGCGAGTGAAAGACCGTGAACGCAATACCCCCGGCGGAATTTTTATTTCCTGCTCTGGCTGCGAATTTCACGAGAAACTGTAATCACTCCCCACGGGCTGCCGCCCTGAGCGGCGGCTGCCCTGCTTTTAATCACTTAGTTACTTCTTGCCACCCATCTTATCCGGCTTCTTGCCCTGCATGGCCGCCGGTGTAGGACTGGGAGGCGCGACTGGAAGAGCCGCCGGTTTGGCCAACGCGGCTTTTGTCTGTTCCGGCAACTTGTCCGCGTGCTGCAGCATTTGCGATACCTGCCACATCTGCGTGGGCGTGAGCATGTCCTTGAAACCTGGCATGCCGGTCAGGCGAATTCCGTTTTCCACCTTCCAGTAGATCCTGCCCGGGGGATCGTCGGTGACCATGTCATCGCCGGAGAGGAGTTGCGGCGGCAACGGAAACATTCCTTTGGCTGCGAAGCTGGCTTTTTCGCCGACGAAGCCATGGCAGAAAGCGCAGTTCTCAACGTAAACATGCGCGCCCTGCGTGAGGTTGGGCTCGTCCGCCGCGACGGGCGACTGCTGCACCGGGTCTTTCGCCATCCGCGCGCGCAACGCCATCTTTGCGATCTTCTCTTCCATCGGCAGCGGCGCGGACGCCGTGGCCACAGGCATCATGCCCATCTTGATGTATAGATATCCACCAATCGCTGGAATCAATAAGCCGACAATCACGCCGAGAACAAATTTTTTCAAGTTGTTTCTCCTTGATCCTGATTAATGATCAACGATCAGTAATGAGTGTATAAATCCACAGAGCGTTACAGCAATAAGCTAGAGGATTTTAGTGAAGGGCTGCAATGCGAGTCCAATGCCCGCCCCAATGTCCCTGCCGCCGGAGCTCTTCGCCGGGACAGGATAAAATGCAGCCACATCAGGGTCTAGCGTACGAAGACAAAAGTTGATGTCGACAGGGGGACAATTCGTCGACCCTGCCCGAGGAACTGAAGCGGAGGGAAGATGCCCAAAGGGCGGTTAGAAGCGTTCAGCGACGGCGTGATCGCAATCATCATCACGATCATGGTGCTGGAGATGAAGGTCCCGCATGGCGACCGCCTGCAAGATTTAGAGCCGCTGCTGCCGGTGTTCCTTAGCTATCTGCTGAGTTTTGTTTACGTGGGAATTTACTGGAACAACCATCATCACATGCTGCATGCCTGCTCTGTGGTGACCGGCGGAATGCTCTGGGCCAATCTGCACCTGTTGTTCTGGCTATCGCTGTTTCCTTTCGCCACCGGATGGATGGGCGAGAACCATTTCACCACCGCGCCCACTGTGCTCTATGGTGTGGTGCTCCTGATGGCGGGGATCGCATACTACCTGCTCCAACAGACGATCATCCGCGCGCAAGGCGAAGGTTCAATCCTGAAAAAGGCGATAGGTAGCGATTGGAAAGGCAAGCTCTCGCCGGTGCTTTATCTCGTTGCAATCGTTGCGACGCTACATTCGCCTTTGATCGCCCAGGCCGTTTACGTGGCCGCAGCCTTGATCTGGCTGATTCCGGACAAACGTATCGAGAGCGTCCTGTCTCGCAAGGAAGCCTAACGTAGAGAGCAGCAGGCTGCGCTCTACCGAGGCGCGAGTCTTATTTTCTTAACCAAATTAGCGCGATAGGGTTCCCTCGCAGCGAGGGATGTTACGAAAGCAGGGCTTCCACCGCAGCGTAAGCATCGTTCAACGCGGCATCGAGTTGTGAGGGATCTTTGCCGCCGGCTTCCGCCATGTCCGGTCGTCCGCCGCCGGAACCGCCAACTTTTTCCGCGACCTGCTTGATGATCTTGCCGGCTTGCACGCGTGCGGTGAGATCTGCGGTGACGCCGACGATCAGCGCTACTTTGCCGTCTTGCACTCCACCCAGCACCACTACGCCGGAGCCGAGCTTGTTGCGCATGTTATCGACGAGGGTGCGCATCTGGCCGCGATCAAGATTGTCCACGCGCTGCGCCACAACTTTTACGCCTTTAATGTCGCGCGCTTTCTCGCCGACGGAAGCCACCTGGGAGCCTGCGGACTTCATGCGCAGCTGCTCCAGTTCTTTTTGCAGCTTCTTGATTTCGGCGTCTTTCTTATCGAGTTCGCCGCGCAGGGCTTCAGCAGGCGAATGAGATTTGGTCTGTGGGATCAACGATGACACCAGGTTTTCCAGCTTGTGGTCCAACCGGAAATGCTTGAGCGATCCTTCACCGCTGATGGCCTCAACGCGCCGGACTCCGGCAGAAACGCTGCCTTCACTCATGATTTTTATGAGGCCTATTTCGCCGGTGGCATGTGTGTGCGTGCCGCCGCAGAGTTCGGTGGAGAATTCACCGATCTTCACGACGCGCACGCGCTCGCCGTATTTTTCGCCGAACAACGCCATGGCTTTGTATTCATTGATGGCCACGTCAATGGGGACATTCTCAATGGTATCCACCGGCGTGTTGCGCAGGACGTGTTTATTCATCAGGTCTTCAATGTCCTGCAATTCTTCGTCGGCCACGGCGGCAAAATGAGAAAAATCAAAGCGCAGGTGCCCGGGATCAACCAGCGATCCCGCCTGCTTCACGTGTGGGCCCAGGGTTTCTCGCAGCGCGGCATGCAGCAGATGCGTAGCGGTGTGGTTGCGCATGGTGGAATCCCGCACTTCACTGTGAACCACGGGATCAACTTTCATGCCGACGAAAATCGGCTGGCGCGCTTTGACCTTGTGTGCGCGCACGCCCTGCACCGGCATGTAGCAGCCATTTACTTCCGCAACGATACTTGAGTGCGTCTCGTCGTAGAGGATTCCGATGTCGCCCACCTGCCCGCCTGAGTCGGCATAGAACGGCGTATGGTCCAGCACGACCTCCCCTTCTTCGTCCGGGTTGAGAGCTTTTACTCCCTGACCGTCCTTTACTACGGCAAGAACTTCGCTGCCTTTTGAGCGCGTGTTGCGATAGCCTTCAAACTCGGTCTTCTTTAGATCGCGATAGACGGGCGATGCAGTTTGTTTATATCCGCCCTTCCAGGACGCGCGAGCGCGCTCGCGCTGCGCCTGCATTGCACACTCAAAGCCTTCCACGTCCACGCTGATGCCGGCGTCGCGGCAGGTATCAATGATGAAGTCAAAGGGAAGGCCAAATGTGTCATACAGCTTGAAAGCGTCTTCACCGCGATAGCGCAGCTCACGGGCGCTCTGGTACTGGTGCTGCGCCAGCTCCGCGCGAGACATACCCTGTTCGCCCAGAGGATCGCGTGCGAGAGCGGCGCGCTGGCTGTCAGCTTTTTCCTTGCGCAACGACTTGAGATCAGCTTCCAGCCGTGCCAGCCCGGCATCGAGCGTGTGCGCGAATCGGCGCTCTTCTTCAAAGACGATTTTGGAAACGCGATCCGCCTGTTCCACCAGCTCAGGGTACGCATCTTTCATCAGATCGCGGACGGCCATGACCATCTCATGCATGAAGGGCTTGGTCGCGCCGAGCAGGCGTCCGTGGCGGATACCGCGGCGAAGGATTTTGCGCAGCACGTAGCCACGGCCTTCATTCGCAGGCAGGATGCCATCTGAAATCAGGAACGTCACAGCGCGGGCATGGTCTGCCACGACACGCAGGCTTGCCGCTGAAGGCGATTTCTTTTCCGCTGCCAGTTCCTTGTCCAGATCGACTCCCGTGAGCTTGGCGGCGGCTGCCAGCAAAGGCATGAAGAGATCGGTATCGTAATTGGAAATCTTGCCTTGCAGGACAGCGGCGGTGCGCTCCAATCCCATACCGGTATCAATGGATGGCCGGGGCAGCGGATTGAGCGTGCCGGTATTGTCGCGATCAAACTGCATGAAGACCAGGTTCCATATCTCCACATAGCGGCCGCATTCGCAGGGGAACATGCAGTCGGGATGACCTTCGTCGGAAGCGGCGGGCCCCATGTCAAAATAAATTTCACTGCATGGGCCGCAAGGGCCGGTATCACCCATGGACCAGAAGTTGTCCTTCATGCCCATTTCAAAGATGCGCTCTTTGGCAACGCCAACGGCGCGCCAGTGCTTTTCCGCTTCGTCATCGCGAGGGATTCCTTGCTCGCCTTTGAAGATGGTCACGTAGAGATTGTCCCGGGAGATGCCGAACCATTCCGAAGCGGTCACCAGTTCCCACGCGTAAGAGACTGCTTCCGCCTTGAAGTAGCTGCCAAAGCTGAAATTGCCCAGCATCTCAAAGAACGTGTGGTGGCGCTTGGTGAAGCCGACGTTTTCAAGATCATTGTGCTTTCCGCCCGCGCGGACGCACTTCTGCGATGTGGCAGCCTTGTTGTAGTCGCGCTTCTCCACGCCAAGGAATACGTCTTTGAACTGGTTCATGCCCGCATTGGTAAAGAGCAACGTGGGATCGTTGGCAGGCGCCAGTGACGATGAGTGCACGCGCTTGTGCCCTTTGCTTTCAAAGAAGCGCAGGAATTTCTCGCGAATTTCAGAGCCGGTCGGCATCATTCAATATTGTAACTAAACCCATACCGCGGATTTACGCGGATGAGCGCAATCAAAACCTACCAGAGACGCGGAGAAAATCCAAAGAGAAGGGAAGCCTTGGATCCGATCTCTTGCCGTCTTTTACCTCTGCTTACTCCGTTCCTCTGTGTTTCAGGGTTTTTGGCGTTACGCTTCTCTAGGCTTTTCGCCTTCGGCTTCTTCTGCTTGCTCCTGCTGCTTGCGCAGCAGTGGGAACAGGATCACGTCTCGGATGGAGCGCGAATCGGTCAACAACATTGTCAGGCGGTCAATGCCGATGCCTTCGCCACCTGTCGGGGGCAGTCCATAAGAGAGTGCGCGGATATAGTCTTCATCCATGGCATGGGCTTCTTCGTCGCCACGCTCTTTTTCTTTTAGCTGCTGCTCAAAGCGGCGACGCTGCTCTTCCGGATCGTTGAGTTCGCTGAAGGCGTTGCCAATCTCCAGCCCTCCGACGAATACCTCAAAGCGCTCTACCCAGTCCGGCTCGTCGCGCTTGTTTTTTGAGAGCGGCGAAATAGCTACGGGGAAGTCGTAAAGGATCGTCGGCTGGATCAAGTGGTGTTCAGCCACATGCTCAAACATCGCGGCAATAGTTTTGCCCGCGGGCTCTTTAGGATCGTAAGGCATGTGCGGCGTGTGGCTGGCATTCAGGCGTTTCACTAGCGCAGCGACGGACTCTTGCGACGCGAAGTCAGCGATTTCCGGCTTGGGCGCAGCGGCTTCCGGCCAGTATTTAATGATGGCTTCGCGCATGGAGAGCCGCTGCCAGTCGGCAAAGTCGAAATCTTTGCCATCGAACGTGGCCTTGGTTGTGCCGTTCACGTCCCGCGCTACCTGGGCCAGCATGTCTTCAGTGAGCTGCATCATGTCGTGATAGTCAGCATAGGCCTGGTAAAACTCCAGCATGGTGAACTCAGGGTTGTGCTGCGTGGAAATGCCTTCATTGCGGAAGTTGCGATTGATCTCATACACGCGCTCCAGCCCGCCCACCACGAGCCTCTTCAGGTAAAGCTCCGGCGCAATGCGCAGGAACAGGTCAATATCGAGCGTGTTGTGGTGCGTAACAAACGGACGTGCGGTTGCGCCGCCGGCGATGGGCTGCATCATCGGCGTTTCAACTTCCACGAACTCACGGGCATCCAAAAAGCGGCGGATCGATTGCACCACCTTGCTGCGCTTTACAAAAACTTCGCGCACATCCTGGTTCATCACCAGATCGACATAGCGCTGACGATAGCGCAACTCGACGTCGCTCAGCCCATGCCATTTTTCCGGCAACGGCAAAAAGTCTTTGCTCAGGAATGTAAGCTCTTCTGCATGGATGGTTAATTCGCCAGTGCGAGTGCGGAAGAGATAACCGCTCACGCCAATGTGGTCGCCCAGGTCCAGCAGCTTGTACAGGGCAAAACCTTTTTCGCCCACAAAGTCGAGTTTCACGTAAATCTGGAGCCGCTTGCCGCCCTGCTGCAGGTGGGCAAACCCGGCCTTGCCCTGGAGACGTATAGAGATGATGCGACCAGCTACCTTGACTGGAATACGTGGGTTTTCCAGCTGCTCAGCCGTCTTTTCGCCGTAGTCGGCAAGAACTTGCGGCACGGTGTGGGTAAAGGCAAACTTGTGCGGATAAGCCTGCTGGCCCAGGGATTCAATATCACGCAGCTTCTGCTGTCGCAACTGGTAAACGCTATCTTCAAAGGACACTGTGTGGCTGAACCTCGTGGTGTAAACGCTCGATTATAAATGACGCGAACAGCTAGCCTATGCATTACTGGCAAGGTGCTGAACGCGTTGAGCTTTTGCGAAAGCAAAGCACCTCTTGCAATGCTTAAGCTTGCCGGACTAATATAATTTCCACTTCCGTGATCCCTACCCCCGATCCCACCCCCTTTGCAGGAGGTCAAGAATGCTCGCGATTCTGTTTTTGGGGATAATCTACGTTGTCGGTTTTTGGGGAACGCTCCTTTATGCCTTCCAGAAGAGCCTGAATAAGTCCATAACCGCTGACATATTCGTTGCCCTCATCTGGCCGGCTCTGATTGCTGAGAAGGCCATTTCGCTGTTCATGGCTTTGGGCGGTGAAAAAAGTAAAGGTTCAATTTCTTAAGCCTTGAATCAAACCTTTCAGAGCCGCGTGGCAAAGACAATGCTAAGTGCTTTCCACATTTTCAATCTTAGCCAGGCGTGCAAAGGCCGTCTGCAAATCCTGTATCATCATCCGCATATTAGGAGGGACCATGCTCAAAGGTTTCCGGCAATTCATTCTGCGGGGCAACGTACTAGACCTGGCGGTGGCCGTGGTGATTGGCGCGGCATTCGGCGCCGTGGTTACAGCGTTTGTCACCAACATTCTCACGCCCCTGATTGCAGCCATTGTAGGCAAGCCGGATTTCTCGGCGTTCAATTTCACCATAAACGGCGCAGTGATTTCTTACGGCGTGTTCCTGAACGCGCTGATCGCGTTCCTGCTGGTGGCGGCGGCGGTTTACTTCTTTATGATCGCGCCGATGAATGCCTGGAAAGCGCGGGCCGCGCGCAACGCGATTCCCGCCGATCCCACCAGCAAGAAATGCCCGGAATGCCTGAGCGAGATTCCGATTGCCGCGCGACGCTGCGCGTTTTGCGCCTCAGTGGTGTCAACGCCAACGGCGCCAGCTAACGCTTAATCATGCGGTAGCGGGAACTGTGGCAGATGCCGCCAGCAGGGGTATCTCATTTTTCTGTCCTTGAGAATGTTCTTCTTGCCGGCATGGTAACGACCAAGCACGGATTAGGAGATATGCCTGAGCAGGCAAAGCTATTGCGCTGCCGTCTGCGGGTAGCCGATCCAGACATGGAATTGCCTCCTCTCATCGGTATGTGTCTTATCCTTGGCGGTTCTCTCTTGTCTCTGCGGCGAACTTTTGGTTCCCCGATCTGCACGATCCCGTGATTCTTGTGCCGCAGACTCCTGCCCTGCGCCCGATTACCATTGCCTTCGTGTGTAGTCAGCAACTCTTCTTTAACCAGTTAACCAGCTCTGTCCGGATTGCCCGTTATACGGACAAGCGACTTTCAGACCTTGCGTCTTTTCTGCGAAAATCTCTCGCATGACCAGTGCTCCATTGCAACCAACACCCGTCGCAACGGCTGACAAATCCTTTGCCGCGCGCCTACGAGCTGGTCCGCTAGAGTTCTGCTCCATTCTGCTCATACTCGTCGCCAGCCTGTTTGTCATCGCGGTCGCCGCTCTATTAGCTGTGGTCTGGGTCTGGCTGTCTCGCACGCCCTGGCGCGAGATTGGCTACGTGCGAGAAAAGAACTGGGCAGCGAGCCTCGCGATCGGCGTGGTCTTCGGTGTCGCATTCAAGCTGACGATGAAGGTCATTGTGATGCCGCTGCTCGGCGCACCCGCGGTAACCCCTGCGTTCCAAGAGTTCGTCCACAATCGGGCAGCCATTCCGATCGCCGTGCTTGCCATCCTAATCGGTGCTGGCTGGGGCGAGGAAACTCTCTTTCGCGGCTGGGCCTTTGAACGGCTCGGCAATGTCTTCGGAACGAGCCGAACTGCAAAGTCTGCAATCGTAATGATTACCTCGGTGTGGTTCGGGTTCGCCCACTACCATCTGCTTGGAATCCCCGGTACCGAACAGGCAATGATTGTCGGCTTCGTTTTCGCAGTTATCTTCGCTCGCACGGGTCGCCTATTTCTGTTGATGATCGCGCATGCTGCGTATGACTTTACCGCCTACGCAATCGTCTATTGGGGCCTGGAGGCCAAAGCCGCCCACCTCATCTTCCGGTGACGCAGTCGGAGCGGAGCGCAGAGCGAACAGTTGCCGCCACTTGTTCGTGTAGTCGGCAATACTGAAGTAAAAGCCGTTTGTTAGAGATATTTTTCTCGCAACACAGCCACGTGATGCGTCACGTGTCCCGCTACTATGTACGCGCACGCACGCACCGTAACTGGATTTCCGCTGGCGACGCCTTTTCGCATCCAGGCATCTGCAGGAAGATTCCGGAAGAACGAGATGGTGGCGAGGCGAATCTCACGAAATTCGTCCACATGCCGGGCCCACGGGACATTGTCTGATCCGGCCGCGGCGACGGCAATGTCCTGCTCAAAGCTGGGCATTGGCGTATCGAAATTGCGGGCAAACCACAAGGCGCGCATCATGAAGACGCGCTCTGCGTCATTCACGTGGCCCCACATCTGGCGGATGCTCCATTTTTCCGGCGCATATCGATAAAGAGATTTCTCTTCTGAAATGCCGCGCAGAAATTGCAGCGTTTCATCCAACTGGCTTTTCAGCTCGTGGAGGATGTCATCGCCAGTAACGCGGTTGATGTAGCCGAAATAATACGGAGCGGCTTCGTTGGAGGATGGGCGTCCGATCATGGAAATAATGTTAGCAGCCTGGGACGGGTGGCACATGCGCTCTTGCCTGTGGCGAAAGCTAGCTCTTGCGCTTTTGGACACCGGTCAGAAAAAATGGGCAATTATGTTTCACCGAAAAGCCAAACCGGAACCGGTGCAGGCCACCAGCGGGCGGATTGAAATCGAGCGCCAGGGCCACGTGGCTTACCTTGAATACACGCTGGCCGGGAAGGTGCTGCAGCTTATCCATAGTGAAGTGCCGGCGGCATTGCGCGGGCAAGGACTGGGTTCTGAGCTGGCGCACTCCGCTCTGGAATGGGCGCGCGAACAAGGCCTGAAAGTGGATGTGATCTGCCCTTCCGTGGCCGAATACCTCACCAAGCATCCTGAATATGCTGATCTGGTGCTTTAATCCCGGCTAAGGCGCTATGCAATTGATTGCAGAAGGTTTACAGAAGAATGTTTATGAGAATTTTTAATAAGGCGGCTTTTCTGTACCCAAAAGGGTTAAGCGCTTACCGCAAGATTTCACTTACAAAAAATAACGATGTGAGCCAATCATATTGGAATTCATAGCGTAATAGAACTGCCAGCCTAATATTCTTCAAAATGAATTGATCCGGCTCACGCCGCCCACATTAAAATCTTTAATCTTCTTGGCGGGTCTATATTTTTCCGGCTACTTTGTACTCACATTCCAGCCCTTCCGG
>DASXKZ010000042.1:0-5419 GCA_036496525.1 Candidatus Angelobacter sp. | reverse complement strand
TGGCAGCATGCTGTATTCGGCGGTGATCCATCCCTTGCCTGAGCCTTTCATAAAACCCGGCACGGTTTCTTCAATCGACGCCGTGCAGATCACACGGGTATTGCCCACTTCAATCAGTGCAGAGCCTTCTGCTGTGGAAATAAATTCAGGAATAATGTTTACCGGACGTAGCTGCTCCGGGGTGCGTTTATCTGAGCGAAAAAACATGTCTTTATTATTTTTCAATGTCTACCAGCTCGATCTTCTCAATAGGACAACCCAGAAATTTACTTCCAAGCCGCCTGAATTTTTCTACAGAATCAGTTGCGTAACAGCGTAAATCGCCCGGAGCGCCTTGTCCCCGGCCTATGCCCAGCAGCTCTACCACTTTGGCAGCGGTAGACTCGGCTGAATCCACAATTTCCACGGATTGGGGGACGACGCGTCGCAGCAGAGGCCGAATTAACGGGTAATGCGTGCAGCCCAGCACCAGAACGTCGGCATCGCGCGCGCCATCCTGAAAGACCTGGTCCATATATATATGAGCCACTTCTTCCGTCACGCGGTGCTCAATCCAACCTTCTTCCACCAGCGGCACAAAAAGAGGACACGCCTTTTCCGTGGCTTGCATCCCGCGTTGCTCAAGAGCGCGTTGGTACGCGTGGCTTGTGACGGTGGCCTCCGTAGCGGCCACAACCACTTTTTTTGTTTTCGAAATTGCCGCGGCCCGCTCAGCCCCGGGCTCTATTACACCCACCACGGGAACCTTTACTGCGCTTCGGATGTCTTCAAATGCCAGCGCTGTGGCTGTGTTGCAAGCGACCACCAGCATTTCAATGCCACGTTCTTCAAGAAAATGCGCGGCGGAGATCGCATACTTTGCCACCGTCCGCACGGATTTGGCTCCATAAGGAAGGTGGGCCGTATCGCCGAAATAAAGATAGTCAGCCGCTGGCAGCGCCTTGCGCAACTCGCGGAGCACAGTTAGGCCTCCAAAGCCCGAGTCAAACACCCCAATCACCGGCGGCATGCTTATTCAAACTCCTTGGCCAGTTCGTGCACCGCAGCCGCCTGGTAAAAGGACATAAGGTCCGCGTGGCCGGCCAGAGTTTCGCGCTCTTTGCCGTCCACCAGAAACTTGACCTTGGTAATGCCAGGGACGTTGGCAGTGAGCGTTTCAATGAGTGAAGCCAGCGTCAGCTCTTCCAGCAGGATTCCTGAAGGATGTCCATCGGCAAACTGTAATGTGGTGTCCACGACCATCGTATCGTTGCTGATGAAATATACATCTTTTATGTCTGAGCCTTTGCCTAGAGGGTGTGGCGAAGGCGTCTGCAGATACTGCGCAAGTACTGCACGCAGCGTTTCCCGGGCACGCAAGTTCCGGTCAGCCGGCAGAAAAACTTCCGCCGGACGCCAGCGCAAGGCCTGATCTTCATCGTAAGCCAGCAATAACTGAATGTGCTCCTGCTTTCCCTCTACAGTCGGGGCGGCTGGACCAGGCTCCGCTGCCTGGAGTGTCAGCGCTTCTTCCTTATGGGTCAGGCGGATGATGATTATTCCGCTGATCAATATCGCCAGCAACACCAGCGCGATCGTAATCTGAAAGTGCCGGGGAATCATTGACGCGCTCCCATCTGGCTCCGGACCTGCACAATTCCTAGCGCGATGGCCGTTGCGATGTTATTTTGCCGCTTCGGGCTTTCGAGTGACTGCACATCGTTTTCCTCAGGCGCTAGCTCCACGGCAATCCCCGGCACGGCGATGTTATTCAATGGCCGCAACGGCACATTCAGATTAACGACAGTCATGCCTTTTTTCTTGAGCTCTTCAGAAACCTCGCGCGCAACATTCTGGCTGCGCCCCAGAGCCGCTGATTGCGCAGTTTCCCAGGGCAGAAAGCGTCCTGCCAGAGGTTGCTGCACGTCGGTCAGGACCGGAGCATAAACTCTTACGCCTTTTCCCGGATGTCCCGCATGAAGCGCCACGTAGATGCCTGCACGCTGTTCGTTGGTAATTTCAGCGCGATGATCCAGACTCAAGTCGATGTCAGACTCGCGCAGCATTCGCACAGCGATTCCGCGTTCATCCAGCTCTTTGCGCAGCTCGCGCGCCAGGCGGAGCGTAATGTCTTTCTCCACCAGCTTTGAGCCGAAGATAGCACCCTTATCAGCACCGCCGTGGCTGGGATCGATCATGACAAAAAACTCGGAAGCGCGCTTCTGGCCTTCAGCCGAAGGTGTGCCAGGCTGGGAAGGGGCTAGCGGCAGCGCAGCATCAGAAGCTTGTGCTTGCAGCGTAATCATTTTGCCATTATCGCTGCGGATAATCTGCAAATGCTTATTTCCCGTCACCGTGATGATCGCCGCTCCGTTTTCCTCGGTAAAAGCGAGCGATTGAATTGCGCCTTCGCTAAATTGCTGTGTCTTGAGATCGGAAACCACCGGATCTTTCCGAAAGACGAGGGTCGTTCTATTGGAGTGAGTGAATAGTGCGCCGCGATCTTCGTCGTGGTTGGTATCCATCCGCATAACCGGCTGGCTGAAATTTAGCACCAAGGACGGTTGGTCGCCATTCTTGAATTCAGCTGTGAATCTTGTGGATGCATTGCCAATAAAAACGCGCCTTGCCGGCTGATGAAAGTCGATCGTGGTATTCAGGAGTCGGCCTAACAAGGGGAGCAATGCGTCCATTGGCACAATGCAATGGCCATTTTCCAAGAGCGCGGTGCCGCCCAGATCGACTGCCTGCTTGTTGATTGTGCCTTTATCTTTTCCGTCCGTCAGCCGTAGATCCATCTTGTTGAGGCTGGTCCGCCAATCTTTTCCCTTTGTGGTTGGTTGTGAAGCGCCCAAAGGCACAAGCAGGTCCGTGACAGAAATATATGGCTTGCCGCCACGGTCAAGCAGGGGAAGGGAATAGCTGGTTTGGGCAGTGTAAACGGTAAGGTGTTGTTGCGGAATGGCAACAGAGACTGCGAGAACGCAGAACAAAGCCACAACTGCAAGCCCGACTCCTAATCTATTCCAACGCATAAATTGTCAGACCGCTCAACAGCTTGGGATAGAAGTCAGTGGATTTTTGCGGCAGCACTTCGCCGCCGAAGGCGATATCGCGGACCTGCTCGATTTTGGCCGGATTCATCAGGAATGCGACATTCGCGCCCTGGCGGACCCAGGAGATTGCTTCAAAGGCATCGCGCTCATAGCGGACATTTTCCTGGTTACGGATGGCTTCTTCAGAAATTCCCAGAACGCGCTCCAGCAGCACGCGGTGTAATTGCACTACATCGAGTTCCCGCTGCAACGGAGGGAGGTCTCGCAGCGCATGCTGAATGGCATCCCGCTTGGCCCGCATCAGATATGGCCCTTGCCGTGTTACCGCGACAAATGCTGTTCCGTTTTCCCCGGCCTGACCCAAAAGGGTGGTGGCGCTGCGGCTTTCTGTCCGGAGATCGATTCGGTCGATATCAAAAAATTCTCCTGCCGCTTCCAGCATGCGCTCGCGATCGAAGTCCAGCAGGCCATGGACAATGCGGTGCGTGGGGAGAATTACCAGTCCCCGGCTCTCCATAGGAATGAGAGTCATCATTACGAATTCATGCGGCGCATTGGCATCGGAACTACCGTATTCGGCACGGCGTTCATTTCTATACGCCAATGCTGTTTCATATCGGTGATGGCCGTCAGCAATCAGCAACTTCTTGTCCCGCATGTTCTCCTGTACGGCATGAATGAGCGCCGGATCATGAATGCGCCAGACTCGGTGCAAGGTCTCGTATTCATCCAGCAGGGAGATTTCAGGGTCTTCGTCAATCTTAGATTTGAGCAGACCTTCGATTTCATGGGATGAATCGCTGTAAAGCATGAAAATCTGGCCAAAATGGGCCCGAGTGGCCCGTAATAGGTTTAGGCGGTCTGCCCGAGGCTTGGAAAGAGTCTGCTCGTGGCGATACACCACACCTTTGGCGTAATCATAGAGACGCCCCAGTGCAATCAGCCCCCGGCGTTCCTGCAGGTCGCGCGTTCCTGGGACCGTAAACGTCTGAGAATAGGCATAAATACTGGGTTCTGGATCCTGCTTCAGAATGCCGCCGGAACGCCAGTCGTGCAGATACTCCGCTGCCCGTGTATAGACATTGAAAGCATCCGTATCGGTCTCACCGGCCTTTCCCAGAATGATCCTGACGAGATTGTGTGCGCTCTTCTCGTAATACTTTGACTGCATTTCTGGCGTAATCTTGTCATAGGGTTGGGTCAGCACATCCTCCAGCTTTACCTGGTCAGGATCGTAACGAAGCGCTTTGAAGGGAATGATTTCAGCCATTTTCAGTTGATCTATTGCATTCTACCAAGCGGCATGGATAACCTGTTTCCAGCTCTCGATCATCTAATTTTTGAGCAGCCGCAAAGACCAAGGCAAAGGGTTCAATGTCCAAGTTCCTATGTTACGTCTCGCGTCGCTGTGCTAAAATCGCCGTAAAACGAGGTTCCCACATGGCCCGCTTCGAACGCTGCGGGTATGGTGCAAACCGTTCCCCCGGTCACTCAATCAAGGCGTCTGCAACGCCGCTGATTCGTTGCGCGCTAACACTGTTGTGCTTTCTTGTTCTTATCATTGCAACCAGCGCTCAGGACGTAAATGTCCATATTGAACCCAAGCCTACTGCCCCTCCGAAAACTGCTGATACCAAAGAAGATGTTGGCAATGCCGACCCAGCTCTAAAAAATCATGCCAAGCCGGGATTGGCTGTGGACGTAAATCTGGTCCTGGTCAATGTAACCGTAACCGATGACTGGAATCGCATTGTGACCGGCCTGGATAAAGAGAATTTCTCGGTCTTGGAAGGCAGCGAAGTCCAGGTAGTTCGGCATTTTTCCAGCGAAGATGCTCCCATTTCCCTGGGCGTGATCTTTGATATGAGCGGCAGCATGAATGACAAAATCATGAAAGCCCGCGAAGCGGTCATCGAATTTTTTAAGACCGCGAACCCGCAGGACGAGTTTTTCATGATCACGTTCAATGATCGGCCGGAGCTGCGCGCGGATTTCACCAAGTCAGTTGAAGATATACAAGGCAAGCTGGTTTATACCGTGCCGCAGGGCAGCACGGCCATGCTCGACGCCATTTACATGGGCGTGAGCAAGATGAAGGATGCGCGGAACAGCAAGAAGGCCCTACTGATCATCTCCGATGGTGGTGATAATCACAGCCGTTACACCGAAAATGAGATTAAAGCCATGGTTAAAGAGGCCGATGTGCAGATTTACTCCATCGGTATCTTTAGCGTGGCGCCTTCGCAACCGGAAGAGGTTGCCGGTCCCGCGCTGCTGAGCGAAATCTCCAGCGTTACTGGCGGACGCTTATTCACCATCAACAATCCCAACGAACTGGCGGATGTGGCTACAAAAATTGGAATAGAGCTGCGCAACCAATATGT
>DASXKZ010000041.1:0-9931 GCA_036496525.1 Candidatus Angelobacter sp. | reverse complement strand
GCATTTGGTCCCAAGGTCCATACAGATCGAGAAACATACAGCAGAGATTGCCGAAGACCGAATTAGCTATTTTCGCGCTGGAGCAGGGCCACCGCTTTTGTTGCTGCATGGATTGCTCGGCGGATCGTTCTGCTGGCGCAGGAACATGGAAGCTCTGTCTCAACACCACACAGTCTTTGCCCTTGATCTGCCGGGCCATGGCGAAAGTGATGCCGCACGAGACTTGGACTGTTCCATGGCGATGCAGGCGTCCCGCGTTGCGGCGCTGCTTGAGCGTTTGAAGCTGGAAGAGGTGGATGTGGTGGGTTGCTCGTGGGGCGGAGCGATAGCAATGCTGCTTGCTGCCCAGAGTGCAAAAGTGCGCTCCCTGGTGCTGGCCGCGCCGGTCAATCCCTGGTCAAGCTTTGGCGCACGCCGGATACGGTTCCTGATCGGGCGTCTGGGTGCAGCTTTTCTACGGACGATTTGGCCTGTTTCCCATCCTCTTTATCGCACGGCGATGGCGCGGATGTATGGCGATTCCAGACGCATGCCGGCTGGCACGGTGGAAGGGTATCGTTCCATGGTGATGAGGCCGGGAAGGGTGAATAATATCCTGAACACCTTGCGCAGCTGGGAAAAGGATGTGAACACGTTGCGCGCAGAGATCCCCAAGATCAAGGCGCGATCATTGCTGATCTGGGGAACCCGCGACGGCGCCGTGGACGTGCGCTCGGCTGACGCTCTGAAGCAAATATTGCCGGAGTGCCAACTCAGACTTATTGAAGGCGCTGGGCATCTGCCGTTTGAGGAGACGCCGGAAGAATTCAACCGGCTGGTCCTGGATTTTGTTGACCAGCAAATGGTCCCTCCAGGGCGAGGCACCATCTGCAAAGCACTTTAGGCACTACCGGGATTTTGCAGTGTTATGCCACACTAAGGCCAGTAATGCGTGAACATCTAAAAGCGGCGTGGGAGAGCATCGATCGCGAAGCCTGGCAGCGGTTTTTTATGGCCGTAGCCGGACTGGGGCTGGCGTTCGCTGCGGCGGTATTTTCCTCTGTGGCGCGCGAGCGCGGCAATCCGCTGGCCACGTCTATTTTTGCTTTTACGGCGTTGTCTCTGGCGTTGATCGTGGGATTGCTGACGGTACCTTTCCTGGCGCGTCGCGTGGCTGCGGCCCGAATGAAAGATGCCCTGGATTATGAGCTGACGCGTGAAGGCATGGCCTACATCGGCGTTCTGATCATTATTGGCATTGCGGCCCTCAACACGGCAAACAATCTTCTCTGGATCGTAGTGGCTGCCATGCTCGCCGCGATTGCGGGCTCCGGCCTTGCTTCCGCTGCCGACTTGCGACGGCTGGAACTGGACGTCATCGTACCGAAGAATGCTTTTGCCAAGGTGCCGGTACAGCTGCGCGTGAACCTGATCAATCCCCGCCTGTGGATGCCCGCATTCTCGGTAAAAGTTTTCAGTCCCGCCGACAAAAAGAAACAACGACGCGGCTGGGAATGGCGCAAGACGGAGTTCGCATTCCCCAGGAAGAAGAGCTGGCTGCGCATGCCGGATTACACGCTGAGCCGCAAAGTCCCGCCCCCTATCCAGGCCCGCATACTTACGCGGCCTGTGTATTTTACCTTTGTGGCCGCGCAAAGCACCGCCGGTACGGAACTGGAAGTGGCATTTCCGCGTCGAGGCCATTACAGCCAGCAGGGATTCAGCATCGCCACGCGCTTTCCTTTTTCCTTTCTGATCAAGAGCCGCAAGGTCGTGCTGGAGCGCGACCTGATTGTTTATCCATCGCTGCTTGAGCAAGATGATTTTCTCGATGTCCTACCCATGATTACCGGTGATTTTGTTTCCTTCATGCGCGGACGCGGCACTGAACTTTACCGCATACGTGAAGCTACGCCGCAGGACCCCGGCCGCTTTGTCGACTGGAAAGCCACAGCCAAGACCGGTCAACTCAAAGTGCGTGAGTTTACCCGCGAAGACGAGCGCCGGCTGCGCCTGGTGTTTGATAACCCGGAGCCCGGACGCGTGTCGATGCCGGCCTATGAGCGCGCGGTCTCCCTGGCGGCGTCACTAGCCTGCCACTTCAATACGGAAAACATCGATCTCTCTTATGCCGGCTCCTGTTATGACGGCGGCCTGCACCTTGCGGATTTTCTGCGCTATCTTGCCACAGTCCAGCCCGATAGCCGCGATCCTCAGTTTCTTGACGCGCTGCCGGTCTCGCAGGACTACAACGTGATCCTGACCTCGCGAAAACCCGGCAGCTTGCCCAGTGCGCTATGGCACAGCTCTTATGTCATTTATATGTAGCGCCAGCGGGAACCAAAAACAAAAACGTTACCGCGGATCAATGCGGATAAGCGCGGATCAAGACGGTTCGTTCGTGGCTCCGTCAATTCGATTTTTCACCTTCGATTCCTCCAAGTCCTCGCTCGCATTTCAAAGATGTTCCTTCCTTGTTCTATCCGCGTTTATCTGCGTCGATCCGCGGTAAGAAGTTGTTTTGGCTAATTGCCAGTTACTATTTTGCCAGATACCTTCTTTTCTTCCCGCCCTGCCTTGACCGCGTTCACAAACTGGCGGGCCACGTCGGCGGCGCCCAGCGGGCCGGAAAATGGTCCTTCACCCTTGCCGGAAACAAGAACCATGGTGGTGTTTTGATGGCGCAGAGCAAACGGGTAGTCCCAGGCAAAGGTGTAGCCGACGGTGAGCACCGTATCGGCAACGCGCGCGTCTTCCACAATATGGATGTTCAGCTTTGCAAAATCCTCATTCTGGCCCAGCGCCGCCTTCAACTGGTCGCTGCCGAAATATTGTGCGTCTCGCGCATCCACATACATGGTGTGAAAATTACGCAGGATGTAGTCGTGGTCCTTGGAATTTTTGAGCAACACAGACGGATCAGAAGCGTCTGGATTGGCGTGGAGCTTGGGTTCAGGGTCATATGGCTGAGGGCGGGCCGCTTCTTGCTGCTGAATTGCACGGGCGCGCAGTAAGGCCCTATAAGCGGCTGCGTCTTCCATGTCGCGACGGGCTGGGTCATTGATGATCACCACTTTGGTTCCCGCTGGGACGCACTGCGTATCGGTGGGCGATCCGGGATTGCCTCCCTGGACGACACAGTAGGAATTGTTCTTAACGGGGTCGGTCTTGACGGGCTGATTGCTCGGTGTAGAAGCGTCCGGTTTGGGTTGGTTCGCGTTCTGGTCTTGCGCGAAGCACGCAAATGTCGCACTGAACAGAAAGGTTGCGAGAATGAATTGAGTAGTTTTAATGTGAAGCCGCATAAGTGATTCCTCCTGCGGCAATCATGTTGAAAGACCGAAAAGCCCACAATGCATAGCAGGTAAAATCGCGGTCAACCGCGGATCAACAGAAGATCAAGTGTTTTGTTTTGAAGGTTTTGGCTAACAAGGCCGACGTCGGCTGCCGATGAATATCAGCTCACAGACCGGATCTGGCCCTGTTGGGAACAGCCTACGACTGCCTCAATCACCGTACCCTGGCCGGGTGTCGACCTGATGGCGAGCTTGCCTCCCACCAGGCGCAACCGTTCCTGCATGCTCACCAGGCCCAGGCCTTCCGCCCTTACGTCCGGATCAAAGCCGATGCCTGTATCTTTAATTTGGAGACGGAGGAGTCCTGCCTCTTGCGCCAGGACCACGGTGATCTGTTTGGCGTGCCCGTGCTTCACGGCATTATTTAACGCCTCCTGGGTCACGCGAAACAGGCACAAGCTGATGTCATCGCCCAGGTCCTCCAGCTCCTCGGCTTCCAGAGACGCGTCAATCTGGTATTGCTGTGAAAATGTCCTGCACAACCCTTTCAGGGCCTTGGAGAGACCCAGATGCTGCAAGACTGTGGAATGCAATTGGCGCGCAACCTCTCGTACGGCCAATGCCAACTCTTCCGTCTTGCCCCTCAACTCCCCAAGTTCTCCATGGGCCAATGCCAGCTTGTCAGCCGGCATGCTTTCCAGATGGTCAAGGCCAACGGTGAGCATGGCAATCTGTTGAGTAATGTCATCATGGAGCTCGCGCGCAATCCTGCTGCGTTCTTCTTCCTGTCCGCGAATAAGCCCGCCCGCCAGGTCGCGAATGCGTTTGTAATTTTGATTGAGTTCCTCCTGGCTTTCCAGAAGACGTGTTTCCGCTTGCTGCCGCTCTTCAAAGAGAATGGCGACAAACATGATGGGCAAAGCCAGGATGGTGAGGAATAACTGAAGAAAATGCATGTCGTGCACGATGGGATAAAAAAGCGGGCCCTTATGCCGTGAGATGCCGAATATCAGGAGCACCGTTGTGAGAAAAAGCCCGCTGGATGCGCCGATGGTTCCTAACCGGAGTGCGGCCCAGACGAGAAATGGAAATGGGGCATAGATCGCAAGGTCCGATTGATCGGACAGCACCGGATAGCATATGCAGAAGGCGAAGCCGATTCCCCAGAGGATGGCCTCAAACAAACGGGGGCGCAGGCCGCGATATTCCCGTGCAAGCCACAGCAACAGCGTAGGCGTCACCACCAGATTGGCGAGAGTGTCTCCGAGGGCCCATTGGCCAAAGGCCGGCCAGAAGGGATGGCCCAGGGCAAGATGACGGAGGAGCGCGCCGAAAAGTCCGGAGAGCACTGGCGCCAGCAGCACCGCAATTCCCAAATATGTTGCGTATCGTCGGACGGTGTTGAAACGGACGGGATTTCCATTGGCATATTGCAGCAGATAGGTAGCCAGCAGTCCTTTGGCCACATCGTTGGTCCATGTCAACCACAGAAACCAGGCGGCAGCCGGCGCATGCACGGCCGGAACAAAGCGGATGGGGGCAGACGCCAGCACGTACAACCACCACTTTTTCCTTGGAACCAGCAGGAGAGTGCAGAGAAGCACGGAGTCGGGAAGCCACAATCGCGTCCCAGTTCTTTGGGTGAAGAATCTAGAACACGCGTAGGCAGCCAGATATGCTGCCGCGAATAGCGCAATTTTTCCCAGCTCCAGGAAGAACGAACTGGCGCGCGAGCGTTCCTGGACTAACGGAAGTTCCCGCACCAGGTCTCTCTGCGATGATGCAGGCATCGAGTACCTTTTAAGAACTGCGGCAGCGGGGGCGTTGCAATCTGGTATTGCGGCAGTGTCTTAGGCTGGCCATCATACAAGATGAAGATCGGCTTGGAAACCGGAGCAGCTCTCGATTTTCAATTCCGGGACGCACCGGCAGAGGTCCGGGGCTGCTCCACTTTCTCTTGTAGCTAACTTGCTACTTTCTCCGGACTATGCCGGCCATTATCCTGCTTACAGTCTTTCGCGCCCATGACATTACAAACAATTTTCAAGAGAAATAGTGCCGCGTCTTGCTGCCTTTTGCTGGCAGTTGTGCTTACCGGATGCGGCAAAACCGCGCCTCAACCGGGTCCGGAAGCGTCTCCGGCAAAACCAGCAGCACAAGCCAGCCCTACTTCTTCCAGCAATGACATGGAGGCGGGCGCGGTCCTGTTGCGCATTCTGAATGCCGCGCATCGCAACGGCGGGATCATGCTGCGCGGCGAATGCGGCGTGCTGGGCGTGACCGAGTCGTATCGCATGAAAACGCCAATCACCCTGGAGCCCCTGGACAAAGCCCTGCAGGAAGTTTCGGCCAAGTACCAGAACATTTATTGGCGTGAATCTCCGGCCAGCGGCGTGCGCGTGGCGGATAGCGACATCAAAGCCCGGCTGCTGCGGCTGAAGCTCAGGGAATTTCGCGTGATTGAAGACCGCGAGCCTGATGCCGTGATGGCCGCGCTGTGGCGCACTCCGGAAGTCACGGCATTTTTGCGCAGAAACCACGTTCACTTCTCGCGCCGCCCGGTCACCGCAAAAAAAGTTATTTCACCGCCGATGATTGTAGAAATAAAGAATGCCACCGTGGCCGATATTCTTGACCGCATCGCGGCTGGCTATCGTTCCGACCCGCCGAAAATCTGGATCTACCGTGAATGCGAGGATGAGAAAGAGACTCTGGTGGATGTACAGATGAAGTAGGTGGAAAGAGCCTACCGCGGATTTGCGCGGATGATCGCGGATTAAACGCGGACCAGCTGGTTGATAGCGCTCATCCAGAAAATCACTAGCGTTGCCTATTGCCGAAACAGCAGAAAGCAAAACCTTACAGCAGGGACACAAGGGATGAGTTCGATAAGAAAGAGCTCACCCCGTTCAATATCTTTGTCCCGTCAATGGCTTGGCGCTAATCCGCGGTTATCCGCGTAAATCCGCGGTAAGTTTTCTCCGAAGCCCATCTTTTCCTCGTGTTAACTACTTTGCTACTCCCATGCGGAGGCGATTCCCGCTATGCTCGGGTGCAGTGGCCATGCGCATGACAGTTCTGGCGAGCGGCAGCAGAGGAAACTCTACTGTGCTTTCCAGTTCCACGGCCAGCATCCTGGTGGATGCCGGCATCTCCTGCCGGGAAACGCTCAAGCGCATGCACACCGCCGGTGAAGATCCGCAAAAGCTCAAAGCCATTGTGATTTCGCACGAGCACCAGGACCACGTTGCCGGACTTCAAGTATTGGCGCGCAAACTGCAAATCCCGGTTTACATTACTGAAGCCACGTACCACAGCTGGCGGCGAGCCACGAAAGATCCTGAAGGCAAGCCGGCCAAGCTGGAGCGCCGCGAACACTTTCAAGTGGGCCGCAGCTTTGAGATAGCCGACATTACCGTGACGGCGTTCACCATTCCGCACGATGCGGCTGATCCGTGCGGTTTTACCTTCAAGGCCGATGGCGTAAAGATTGGCGTCGTGACCGATCTGGGTTACCTGCCGTACAGCGTGAAAGATCATCTGCGGCGCTGTGATGGGCTGATGATCGAATCAAACCATGACCTGGAAATGCTGCGGAACGGACCATATCCATGGATGGTGAAGCAGCGCGTCATGAGCCGGGTAGGGCATCTTTCCAACGCGGCGCTGGCTGAATTCTTTGAAAAAGATTACGACGGCCAGGCGGCTTTCCTGGTGCTGGCGCACCTTTCCGAGCACAATAATCACCCTGAAGTGGCCCGAGATACCGCGAATAAGGCCCTGGGTGGGAAATTGAACCTTTTTCAGTCCTGCGCCTTAACCCTGGCCCAGCAGGACCACCCATTGCAGCCACTCTGCCTAGGGTGAGAAGATACCTGTACAGAACCTTAATCTAAGATGAGAATAGGTTAAGCAGCCGCCCGTTTGGGTGGCCAGAGGCTTTTTGAATTTAGCAGTCAGGTAAGTTGATGAGCAATATGTGCAGTGATCGCGTGGTTGGGGACATTCTCGCCGGCTGGCGATATGATATCTCAGGCCTGGCGCCGGAGATGCGCGGCGACTATGAAGCGCATCTGGCCGAGTGCGCCCACTGCCGCTCACGCCAGGTGCTGCACCGCACCATCGACATTGGATTAATGATTGTGGCCGGAGTTTCCGCCGTGATGTTTCTGGTGGCCTTTGGCGCAGTACGTCATTTTTCTCCCCGACACGCGCTGGTGCTGGAACTGATCGCTCTGGCCGGATTTCTTTTCTTCAGTGTGGTATGGCTCATCGTAGCTGTGGCCACTCCTGCGCCAGTGGTGGTGGCGGACGTTGCGCGCATACAGGCCCGACGCATCCATGACCGGCTGCCCAGCCAGATTCGCGAGAAGCTACCGGAGATCACTCAGGAATTCCTGAAAGAAAGACAGTAGGCTCTCGCATTTTTGCCCCCCCCGCCTTTTTAGCCGACAATCGCATTAATGAAAAAAGCCACCTGAGTTTGCCAGGTGGCTTTTCGCAGATCAATAGTCGCTTACGGCTGCTGATAGATGTAGCCTGTAACGCCTTCATCCTTCCAACCCTGGCTCTGGAACTGCGCTTTTTCAGGGGCAGAAGAGGTGTAGAAATGGGCGCTGCCGTCGGAACTAGCAAGACGGTAGAGCGGCATGGTGCCGGGCGCCTGCGTAGTGGCAATATAGCCGACGATGCCATTGTCACTGTACCCACGTGCCTGCATGGAGGAGCGCTCATTGATGGCCTGAGTGAGCAGCGTGTCACCATTGCTGGCGGTCATGCGATAGAGCGGAGCCGTGCCTGAGCCCTGGCTCGAGAGCAGATAGCCGGTTACGCCTTCCGCATGGAACCCGTTGGCATTCTGGTCACCGGCGTTGGTGGTGTAGAGATGCAGGTTGCCGGTGCTGTTGGCGGAGCGATAGAGCGGAACCTTGCCATCATTGCTGGTACCTGAAGCCGGAGACGTCGGATACGCAGGAGCGTTGCCGGCATTCGCATTCACGTCAGGAGCGGTGCCACCGGCCGTTGCCGCCGACTGGAACTGCCCGGCTGTGCGCAGGTCGCCATCACGGGTCAGGATCTGCCATTCATAAGTTTTTCCCGGCTCCAGACCCGTTATCTGCAGAGAATGGTTTGTGCCTCCGCCAGAGGCGTAAGCGGACTTCCATGCGCTGTTGCTTCCCGCCACGCGATAGCGAACATGGTTGGCGCCGGCGGCATTTGTGGTCCAGTTAATGTTGGCTGAATTGCCAGTGATGTTGGAGATGGTTGGCCCTTGCGTGATTTTTACAGCTTTCTCATTGGCCGAGTCCATGGATTTCTGTGCAAAAGCTACTGGCGCCGAGAGCATCAGCCCCAAAGCTAACAGCGTGAATGTGCGTTTCATACTTTTCCCCTCGAAGAAAAAAATTCCTTTGGATGACTTTCGCGACGAAGCGGCCCTGCTCGTGAAACCCGCACCAGCCGAAAAGGCATGAATGCGCACGATTTCAGACTTACTTAGTTCGAAGGAAGTAAACAAGCGCGGGTTGCACAATCAGAGCTGGATAAGCAGAGTAGAAGCGGCTTTAGAAACGGCTTTAGAAACGGCTTGGTATTAGCTCTAGCACCAAAAACCTAAACCTCACCGCTGATGACACTGATTTACACGGATCAAAAAGCTTCAATAGATTCACCTTTTGAACAGTGCAAAAAAAACAGCCACCCGCAAAAAGGGGTGGCTGGACATTTCACGAAAAAGGATTTCTTGCTCGATCGCTTTGTTTTTGCCGCTATTGCTGTGTCCAGATGTAACCGGCTGGGCCTAGTTCCTGCCATCCACGGTGGAGGAACTGGCGGCGCTCGCGCTCAGAAGCGGTGAAGAAATGGAGGCTGCCATCCTGGTTCACCAGCGCGAACAAAGTTTGAGTGCCGGGCATTTGCGTAGCTGCAACATATCCCAGAACGCCGTCATCGCGATAACCATAGCCTCGCATCTTTGCCACCGCATCCTGCTCCACGGTAAGCAGCATGTCGCCATTGGGACCATACATGCGATAGAGCGGCACAGTTCCTCGCCTTGGCGACGTCAGAATGTAACCAGTAGTGCCTTCAGCATGGAAGCCACGCGAATTCTGCTCATTACCATTCGTCGTGTACAGATGGATGCTGCCCTGGCTATTGCTGGCTCGATACAACGGTACCCGGTTGCGGTATTCGCGGAAGTCATCATCCCGGTCGTGGTCCCGCCGGTCGCGGTCGTGATCGTAATCGCCACCACGATAATCGCGGCGAGCTGTCTGGAACTGTCCTGAAGTGCGCAGATCTCCGTCACGCGTGAGGATCTGCCATTCATAGGTCCTGCCGGGCTGCAGCCCCGTGAGTTGCAGAGAGTGGTTGGTGCCGCCGCCCTGATGGTAAGCGGACTGCCACTGGTCATTGCTGCCGGCCACACGATAGCGCACATGGTTTGCGCCGGAAGAATTGGTGATCCAGTTGATCGTTGCGGAGTCGTCAGTCACATTGACGATGTCCGGACCGCGGACAATGCGGACCCTGCGTTCATCGGCGTCATCCATGGGCCTTTGTGCGAATGCCATGACCGCCGACAGCATCAGCGACAAACCTAACAGCGTGAGTGTGCGTTTCATACGTTTCACTCTCCTATACAAAAAATGCCT
>DASXKZ010000040.1:0-10754 GCA_036496525.1 Candidatus Angelobacter sp. | reverse complement strand
CACTTACCAGGTGAATTACCACGAAGGCTACCGATACCCTCATCTTGAACGCAACGGGGTGCCGCCGGACATGCTTAGCGAAATCGTCAAGCCGCTAGCGACGCAATAAGCTCAGGTGCGGCTGCGTGAAACTTCCGCCGTGCGCTCCAGCTTGTCCCAGGCAAAGGGCTTGCCGTCAATGGCGCGCTTTACCGTCTTGGCCAGCACCGCGGAAAAAAGCTGGCGGTAAGAAAATCTCTGCAGCCACAAGTGCAGCAGCAACTGCGCATCTTCTCCCGTGCCTTCCACGCGCCGCTCCAGCAGAAATGCCAGCGCCGATGCAATGAAATCAATGGCCAGAAAGATGGCAAAATAAAATGCCAGGCGCTCAAAGCTGCTTGCGTCCGTGCTTTCAGGATGAAAGTAACGCGCGGCCGCGTATTCCAGCATGCCAAACAGGAACATGATGTCGATAAACGGCGACACCAGCGGCAGCATGATCTGGAAAATAATGATATTAGGCAAGGCGATCCAGCCCAGGCGGCTGCGGCGGCGAATGGCAGCGCCATGTTTCCATACGGCCTGCAGAATGCCAAATGACCAGCGGAAGCGCTGGCGCATGAGGCCGCGCGCATTCGTCGGCGCTTCAGTAAACGCCAGAGCGCGATCTTCATTCACCACGCGCCAGCCGTTCTCCAGCAATGACATGGTCAAGTCCGCGTCCTCGGCAACGGTATCGGTATGGTAGCCGCCGGCCTCGCGGACAGCAGAGACGCGCCATGCGCCAATCGCTCCGGGGACTACGCTTACCGCGCCAAACACGTTGAGAGCGCGGCGCTCAAAATTCTGGCTGGTGATATATTCCAACGCCTGCCAGCGGGTCCACAGATTCACGCGATTGCCTACTTTGGCATTGCCAGCAACCGCCGCTACTTTTGCATTAGCGAAATGCGGAACCAGAATGGAAATAGCGTTGGACGCAATCACCGTATCGGCATCAATGCCGACGTAGATTTCATCCTGCGTATGTTTCAATGCGTGATTGAGCGCCTCCGCTTTCCCAGCGTTGGACTTGGTCAGTAAGAGAACGCGACCGTCAGCAATCTCCCGAGCAAATTTTTCCTCAACTACTGCGGATGTCGCGTCTTTCGATCCGTCGTCCACCACGATCGTCCTCAGGTTCGGGTAGTCTGACGCAAGCACGGAGCGCACAGTATTCTCAATTACTTTTTCTTCATTGAATGCCGGAATAATCACGGTGACTTTGGGCTTGTAATCCGGGCCGCCGACGGGGGCAGGTGTACGCAAGCGATCGAACGTGGCGAGCGCGCCAATGCCAAGCAGGCGCGCGCTCATAAGAACGTCGCCAATGAAGAATACAAAAACAATGAATTGGGCCAGCCACTGCCCGAGAAGAAAAACATAGCCATCCAGGCGCGCGCTCAGGATTTCATTCGGAGGGAGCTGCGGCATCACATCAGCCCGCGTTTTGTTCAACAGCTGTTCAACGCTCACAATCTTGAAGCCGCGGGCTCTCAATCCTTCAATGACTGCCGGCAATGCCTCGATGGTGGCAGTCCGGTCACCCCCGCCATCGTGGAGCAAAATAATGTTGCCGCAATATAAAGGACCGCGCGTCTGGCAGCCGTTGGTAGCCGCGCGCTCTGCCTGGTCCATAACCTCAGTAACAATTTCCGCGGCGCTTTGTCCTTTTTTCCAATCGTTGGGATCGATCTTTGATCCCACTGTAATGTAGCCTTCGCCCTGAACAAGTTCCAGCGGGCGAACCTGGTCGGCGATGTCGGGGTCCTGGTCAATGGAATAAGGCGGGCGGAAATAAAGCGGCTTCACACCGATCTTGCTGGCAAACAGTTTTTCCGTCAGCTGCAGTTCTACCCGCTTCATGTACCACTGGGAAACGTCACTGATGTCCGGGTGCGTGAAGGTGTGATTGCCAATGGCATGGCCTTCGTCATAAATGCGTTTGGCAAGCGCCGGAAATTTCTGTGTTTGCAGCCCGATCAGAAAAAATGTGGCTGTGGCATTTTCACGCTTCAAAATGTCAAGGATCTTTGGCGTGTATGCCGGGTCAGGACCATCGTCAAACGTGAGCGCCACTTGCTTTTCTTTCCAGCCATAAACCCTTACCTCGTAAGGTTCCGGCAGGACCGTCATCTCTTCCGAAATAACGTATTTCTTGTCTGAATCAAGCTTGACTTCGCGCTGGCCGGGACTGGGCTGGTGCTGGATATAAAGGATCTCGCCATCTCCTTCCCGATCCACATCTTCACCGGCAGGAACCACTGCGAGTTTCTGCTCAGCGCCGGCTTCCGTGGGATTGTCCCATATCCGCCAAAGCGACCGATCTTCCGATCCCAGCCGCCACAACGCAAACGTGCGGATACCCAGATCACGCGACGCGCGCATCTGGTTCAGCGCCGTAACAGCATCCAGAAACCAGACCTGGTGCTCCTGGCCGCCATCTTCCATGTACGCGTAATGAGGATTGAGCGAGTCGGAATCAAGTTCAATTTCCGCGCTGGATTCACGCGCATGCAGCCAGGATTCCTGCACATTGTTGGTGTCGACATTAGTGATGCGCTTCTTCCGGCCGGAAAGTTTCCAGTCATACCCGTAGCTGCCAACCGCGCAGATGATCTTCGTCTTAGGAATGTCTTTTACTGCCTGCCTCAGGTTTGCAGTAAACCAGTCCTGTGAAGCCACAGGACCGGGAGCGCTGGTGACCTGATGCTGGTCATAATTCATAATGACCAGGCCGTCGGCTGCAGCGGCGAGTGCCGGGTAATTGTAGTCTTTATCGGCAACTGGGACGTTCACGTAAAGCCTGAGGCCGTGCGCATGCAGGTCATTACCCAATTCCTGGATCAGTGCCAGAAATCCGGGCTGCGCTTTGAGCGGTATCTCTTCAAAATCAATGGCCGCGCCCTTGAATCGGTCACTGGCCAGATAAAGTAGCAGCTGCGTGCGGAATGTCTGCCGTGCCGCAGGATCCATCAGAAAGTCGCCAATGTTCGTGAGCCACTGCTTACTGACCGTTTCATAATTGTTGATCAGCGGAAAAACTTCGACGTCAGCTTTTTCAGCCCGCAGAAAAGGCATTACCCGATCGTCAGTGGAATGAACGGTCCCGTTTTCGACCACCGGAAATGGATGGTTCACGCTGTCAAAACCCTGCAAATGTCCATCGGGGGTCAGCACATGCAGCCATTCAGGAAAGAGGATATCGATCTGAGGGTAGTATTCCTTCAGCGATACAAAGCTGGCTGCATCCCAGGTGACGTAATAGGCGGCGCGGATGCCTTCATCAGTATTCAGTACTACCTGTGAAGGTGAGGACTTGGTTTTGCGGTGCGTGTTTTTCGTATTGGCCCGTTTGCGATGTTCGCGTTCCTTCAAGGCGCGCAGGTTGCGGTTATGTTCCGGCATCAGCACATGCGGCAGCGGGTCTGACTGCACAAAGACTGTAATGATGAAAAACAGCACCAGGCTGCCGACGATCGCGCCGAGCACGCTCAGCAGGATGCGCAGCCGTCCCCAGCGCTTCCGGTCAGGATCATAAAAAATGGATTTTGCCATTGCTGGATTGTTACAACCATCGTAAGCGGCAGGCAGATGCAGGTCAATCGGGCATTGCCCTTGCGTACCCCTTAGAGTTGTACGTCCGCGAACATGCCCTTTACACTAGGGCATCCCTATCCATGATAAAGCTCATTGAATTGGTACGGCGCAACTGGCTCTTCTTCCTGCTGGTGACCATGGCCGCGCTGGCCTTGCGGCTCTTCTTTGTCTTTCGCTATCCGCACATTGCAGGCGATACATGGGTATATGGCGACATCGCTAAAAACTGGCTGGACCATGGAATCTTTGGCCTTATCGACAATGGCGAAATCCGACCTACGTTGATCCGCCTGCCAGGTTATCCCGGATTCCTGGCGGCCATGTTTGCAGTCTTTGGCCGAGAGCACTACACGGCTGTGATGATTGCGCAAGCGCTGATCGATACCAACACCTGCCTGGTAATCGCCGGACTGGCGCTGGAATTGACGAATACCCGCGCGGCTAAAGCAGCTTACCTGCTGGCGGCACTATGTCCGTTTACGGCGAGTTACGTTGCTGCTCCGCTTTCTGAGACGCTGGCTATCTGCTGCGTTGCGCATGCGCTTTACTACGGCGTCCGCGGATTAAAAGCGCTGGAGCAGGGCTCACCTGCAAGCAGGCTATGGGCAATTGCGGGGCTGTGGAGCGCTGCAGGAATTTTTATGCGTCCTGATAACGGACTCCTTTTGCCCGCGATGGGACTGGCATTGCTGGTGATTTTCTTCCGCAACACAAATAAGAAGTGGGTGGTTTTCGCAGGAATAGTCTTGGCGATCACCAGCTTAGGGCCGCTGGTTCCGTGGACTGTCCGCAACTGGCGTGTCTTTCACGTGTGGCAGCCGCTAGCTTCGCGTTATGCCAACGATCCCGGAGAATTTCTTCCGCGCGGGTTCAATCACTGGGTTAAGACCTGGTTGGTTGATTTTGTCTCAGTGGATGAGGTGTACTGGAAGGTTTCCGGCGAGCCGATTGACCCGCAGCAACTTCCTGAACGAGCCTTTGACAGCCGCGCTGAATACGAGAAAACGTTAGCACTCATCGTGCTTTACAACCAGCAACTCTACATCGATCCGCAAATGGATGCCGAGTTTGAAGAGATTGCCCACTTGCGCCAAGAACATAGTTGCCTACGCTATATGCTCTGGCTTCCGTTTCTGCGGACAACAGATATGTGGCTGCGGCCTCGCACTGAATTGCTGGACGTGGAAACCCGCTGGTGGGAGTTCCGGCAGCATGAGAAAGAAAGCTGGTTCGCGCTGTTCTGGGCCGGTCTTAACCTTTTTTATATTGTTGCGGCTTTGCGCGGATGGCTGATTTCTCGTCTGGGTATTGCCGGCATTTTCGTTATCGGCTTTGTTCTGCTGCGGTCTTTCTTTCTTAGCTCGCTGGAAAATCCGGAACCGCGTTATGTGCTGGAATGCTTTCCTGTGGTGCTGGCGCTGGCCGGCGCAGCGTTCACGCGGCGCGATGACACTTTGAAGAATGCCTGAAACATTTCTTTTATTTCAAAAAGTTTAGCCCGCCGGTTTGCGGCCGGCGGGCCCAGATCCAGAAGCGATCCTAGGTTAGAAGGTAAGTCTTGCTCCCACAAACACGGTACGGCCACCGGCGGGGGTTACGCTCGGGTTGGCAAAGTCGGTTCCAAATTGGCCTTTCCCTGCATCATTGATAAAGGGATCGATGTTTTGGAAATTGAAATGGTTGAAGACGTTGTTTGCTGTCATGCGCAGTTCAAAATTGCCACGCTCACCCCACTTGATGCCCTTGATCACGGTCGCGTTCGCGATGTTGGACGGAGCGTCAACCAGCGAGTTGCGCGGCGAATTGCCAAACGGGGTTCCGAAAACCGTTTGGGCAACATGGGCGTTCATGATGAACCGCACGTCATTCGGAGTCACGGTAACAACCGAAGGTGCCCCGAGTCCTGTGGCGGGGTTGATGAAGTTGAGCGAGTTGAGGCTAACCAGGGTCGTCGCCCCGAGTGGGCAGGTCAGCGCGGTTTGAATACCCCGCTGGCAAGCGTCACCGGCAAACACTCCCACTTTGTTGGACGGAGCGTTGACATTCCCCGTAAAGAGACGAGCCGTATCTACTCCACCAACAAAAGCGCCAACAAACGTTGTGTCATACAAATTGAAGCCAGCGGCAGCCGCACTCAAGCGAGCATCAGCCAGCTGTTGTGGGGTATAGGGCTGGCCTGAAGCAAATATGTAATCGGCTGAGAACTGCCAGCCACCCAGGATATGACCAACTAATCCATGCTGCTCACGGAAGAACGGCAGGGTTTCATAAAGGTTGATGTTAAAGGCAGTTGGAATATGCAGACCAGAGAGAGAATGCTCGGCATTCTTGAAGTCAAACTGGTTCTGAGCAAACGCCACGTTGTTACCCGCAGTGTTTGTTCCGAAGATTTCGCTGACGTTGTCCGTGGTCTTGGAGAACGTGTAGCCAGCCCTGAACGTTAGCTGTTTGAAGAGGTTGTTTGCCCGGAACTCCGTCTGCACCGCATGGTAGTCGGAGTATCCAGTGTTGGTGCGCATACGAACCGAGCCCATACCGCAGAACTGGCGGCCAATATCCGTTGCAGTCTGCCCAGGAGCCAGTACCTCTTGTGTGGCTGCGCAACCGGTTACGCCGGCTGGAACCAGGTTGGGGAACTCCTGCGCCAGGCCTGCAAAGCCCGGAACAGCGCTAGTACCAACGAATGGGTTGGCATCAACTGACTGGAAGAGGTTGGTCCCGCGGTTTCCAGCATAGCGCGCTTCAAACGCCGAGTTTTTGCCGATCTGGCGTTCAAAGCCAAGGCTCCAGCTATAGACGCGGTCTGGGCCAAAGTTAGGCGAAACCGTGCTCTGGTTAAAGGTCCGGGGGTCGAATATCCCAGGAGTAACGACAGGATTCAGCTGCGTACGCACATTGGGGCCGGTAGGGATGGCCTGCAGGGGGGTTACAGCGGAAACTGCAGGGGAGAGTGTTTGATTGAGCACCACAGGCGTGGCGCTGGCAATATTCAAATAAATATTGTAAAACGCGGGATCATACAGCTCACGGAACCCGCCACGGATCACCGTCTTGCCGTGCCCGGTCATGAAGCCGCCCCATTGCGGCGAATAGGCAAAGCCCACGGAAGGCCCAAAGCTGTTCTTGGGCGCTGGAGTTTCTGGGAAGGTCCGTACGCCGATGGGCAGAGCAGGATTCCAGAAGCCACCCGGTCCGCTCTCACGGGCCAGAGTCTCGTCATGGAACAGATTGGCTGGTTGCCCGTAATAGGACCACGTGAGCCCCAGGTTCAAGGTCAGGTTCTGGCTGATCTTCCAGTCATCGCCGCCGTAGATGAAGGTATCGTACTCACGGAAATCGCTGACCGTATTGCCCTCAGCCACACTGACTGCGGCCGGCGTGTTGTTAAAGAAAGCGTTATAGTTGGCGAACTGGAAGCTTCCGTTGACCGTAGGCAGGAAGACGTTGGGTGAACGCTGGTAGGTGAAGTTCACGCCAGCCTTCAACGCATGCTTGCCGCGAACATAGTTCCAGTTGTCCTGTCCCTGCCAGGTGTTCACAATACGGCCCTGCGGCAGGTTGGTCGCCGGACCGAAGCCGAGTCCGCCTCCAATGGTGACGTTGGTCAGTCCCTGAAGGATATTCGCCATTGTGGGATCGGTGTTGCCAATGGAGTTTCCGCCGAATTGCACATTGAGACGGCCAAAGGCAATACGCGTTTCATTCACCATGTGCGATGAGAAGTTGTGCGTCCAGCTTCCCAGAGCAGTCTGGCTCAGAGCCAGAACGTTGGTTACATAACCAGCAGCTCCGTTGTCCTGGGTGTTGAAGCTGTTGTTGCGGTTGAAGAGATACCGCCCCATGAAGTTATCGTTGCCGCCGAGCTGGCCGTCAACTTTTTCAACAAAGTCAAAACCATGGCTCGGAGTCGATAGCACACGCGTCACGCCGCCAAACTGGACTCCCGGGCATAGTGTAACCGCTGGCTGACTTGAGGGCCTTACCGTCGGATTGCCGGCACTAATGCCCCAGGGGCCGAACTTGGCAAGCGCTGCAACCGCGTTGGCCTTGATGCCGCTGGGGAAACAACCAGCCAACGTTGACAGCCCAGCTGGCGTCGGGGTTGGAGTCGAGGTCGTATAAACGGTGTTGGCTGCGATCAGCTGATCGTCGAACCCGAAGAACTGGAACATTTTGTTCTTCATTATCGGACCGCCAATGGTCCCGCCGGTGAATTCGTTGTTGCTCCGCGGTGGGCCAGTGAACGGATTGCAAAGCGGCGAAGCGGGGAGACAAGCGCCATTTGAGGACCCCGGCGTGCCTACAGGCACGGCTCCGGGCTTGTTGGTGTTCTTTTGCGTATTCGACAGGGAGTTCAGGAAATTGCTGTTCTCATAGCCAAAGACGCTGCCGTGCCAGGCATTGCTGCCTGACTTGGTGATGATGTTGACAACCGAACCGGCGTTGCGTCCGTATTCCGGACCAAAGTTGTTCGTGACGATCACGTATTGCTGCACGAACTCCACGTTGGATAGGAAGAGTCCCGGGCCGCCTACGCTGTTGTCATTGTTGTTTTGGCCGTCAATTTCCTGATCGTTGTTGCGGCCGCGCAGGCCGTTGCTGGAGAAACCACCACCGTTGGTGTTAGAGAAGTTATCGCTGCGGCTGGCAACCACGCCTGGTACGAACAGGGCCAGACGATCCAAGCCTTCATTCTCCTGGATACCGGCAAACGTGCTTAACGTGGTGCCGGAAAATGTGCTGCTGATCTGGGCTTGCGTCGTTTCAATCAGGGGAGCTTCACCGGTAACTTCTACCGTGGTTGAGGTTTCGCCCACAGCGACCTGGATTGAGCCTAAACCAGTGTCACGACCCGCTCCTACCTGCACGTTCGACTGGCTCGTTGTTTTGAATCCCTGTACAGTGATTTCCACCGTGTATGTTCCCACGGGCAGCAGGTTCAACCGGTACAAACCGGCACTGTCAGTTGTGGTAGCGGATACAGTCCCTGTTCCAACGTTTTTCGCTTTTACCGTAGCACCGGACACAACCGCGCCCTGGGGGTCGATCACTGAGCCAGAAATTGAGCCCTTGACCACCTGCCCGAAGGACGGGATGCATAACGCGAGTGCCAGCGTAATCGCGAAAAACAACGCGATGTAGCGCAGTTTTGTGTTCATTGATTCTCTTCTCTCCATTTTGGTTGGTGAAAACGGCAACAGGAGGGCGTCTTGGCCTATACGTTCATTCAGTGCCCCCACTGAGCCCGTGGCCAGTTGTGTCGCAATCAGAGTTCCACGTCGCAAACTGTAAAGAATGAATAAGTTGCGTTAATTTAACTCAGAGTTACATACTTATTAATGGATTTCTCAGGAAGCAGGTATTCTGAATTTGGAATATTTTTTCGTCTGGGGCAACGAAATAGCTTCTAATGGCATCGCTCATGCTCTTACAACGCTTTTTAAGGCATAAGCTTGATTGCCATTTTAAATATTACTTTTATGCTCTTAATGGCATGCTTTCATGGGCGAAATCGGCTGTCGGCGCAGCGCTTTTACTAAGCTTATTATCCGCGCCTCGCTCCAATGCCGGAGATGCGGGTGCTGATCGCGGCGATATCCGTCCTCCAGCGCCCGTCCGCCAGATTTCTCCCAGCTATAAAATCCAGGCCGGCATTGACGGTGAGATTTATCCCGTCTTCGCCAATTACGCCTCTTTGCAGCGCCAGGGCGACCGGACATTTGGCGTGGTTTCGGTAACACTCTCCAACACATCGGCTGATCCACTGTTCCGCCGGGTTAGTGTAAGGATTCCTGGCTGGAGTGACGAGGAGATCCAGACCGTTGAGATTGCCCCCGGCGCAACGCAGACTATAGTATTTGCGCCCGCATTTCTTCCTCGTCTGTATCAAAATCACGAGATCACTGCGGCCACAGCCCAGGTTACGATTACGGATACAGCCTCTAACAGTTCCTATGAAACCACTGTGCCGGTAAGGCTACGCTCGGCTGAAGACATGTTCTGGGGCAACGGCTTTAAATATGCTTCGTTCATTGCTTCATGGGTGACCCCGCATGATCGCACTGTGGAAAGTGTGCTGTCTCGTGCCAAGGGGTACACGGCGGACCGTCGCTTGCCGGGCTATGAAAATTGGAAGACAGCCGCGCAGCAGGAGCAGGAAACTTATCGCGAGGCCCGTGCCATTTTCAATGCATTGCAACGAATGGGGCTTTCTTACGTAAAGAGTTCCGCAACGCTGGGTGATCACAAAGGAGTGAGTGAGCGTATCCGCATGCCGCGGATCAGCCTTACGCAGAGCAGCGCCAATTGCATTGATGCGGCCGTGATGTACGCTTCCCTTTTTGAGAATCTGGGCATGGATGCCAGCATTGTTATTGTGTCTGGCCATGCCTATGCCGGTGTGCGGGTCGCCGAGGGCTCGCCTAAGTTTCTTCTCATAGATGTGGCCCTGACTGGGCGAAGCACTTTTGATGCCGCTGTGGCCTCAGCCCAGACCGGCATGGCCAGCCACCTTCCTTCGACAATCACTCGGGTGATGGTGGAAAAAGCGCGGTCTTCCGGCATCTATCCGATGCCTTGAACGGCAGCAACCCTGCCTTCGCTTTCATCATCCATTTCCTGCTATATGGCACTCCCGCGACGCGCAGAAGCACTTGACATCCGCACAGACAAGCTTAAAATACCGCCTATTCGAGAACAGGCATCGGCAGAAGTGCGCCTTGGCCCGAATATGAATCCAACGCAGAACCCATCTATCTCGAAACGGCCTCCCGAACCAATACCTATGGAGAAACCCTGCAAGCATCCCCGCGTGCGTGTAGTTGCGCGCGAAGAAGACGCTGAATTTGTTGAATGCCAGGAGTGTGGCGACGTTTTTGAATCGAGCGAGTTCAAAGACATGGCCATTGAAGAGAACATCAGGCCGGAAGAGGCCTGAGTTTTTCCCGAGCGCTGGCGGCTCAATGACCGTTGTATTGGTGGAGGCGATTTCCTGCCTTTTTCACGTCCGCGCCTGCATTGCCTTACCCAGATAATTTTTAAGAAAAGAAAGACCAGCAAGAAATGAAAGCCTTTACCGTAAAGAACGTATGTCTATGCTTGCCCTTGTTATCGACGATTCAATGCTCATCCGGCAC
>DASXKZ010000039.1:0-3373 GCA_036496525.1 Candidatus Angelobacter sp. | reverse complement strand
TGGATAGGGCAGTTCCAATAGCTGCCCTTTCCACCCTGCCTTCTCAATCGAGCGACGAACATTGGGCACAATGGATCGAACGACTACAATCACAATTTGTGGGTGTAGTTCCTTAAGAATTCGACTCAACCGAACTTCACCGCCAAGGCAAGTTTTTCTCCGCTGTGAATTGCTTAAATGATCTACTGGCTTCCCGCATAGATCAACCAGATAACAGCCCATCTCACGAAATGATTCCAGAAAATCTGCATCGCTCAAGGCTGGAAATACAATTTGAAATGTGTTCCTGAAAGCGCGATAGAGCCCGGAATCCGCTTGATAGAAAAATCTTCCCGAGGCAGGCGGCGCTTCGCCGACAAACAATATCCTTACAGGAGCGGGCCGATATCCCCGGCGCAGCCGTTCTTTCTCTGCTGCCCTATTGCGGGTTCCCTGCGGTTGCCTTTTCACGTTCACAGTTTTCAATCAATTCAACCTTGTCGCCGACGCAGATCTCACCGCCTTGAATCACCCAGCAATTCAGCGCCAGTTTGCCATCAAACCTGCGGACGATATCTCTAAGCACTTCGCGATCTTGCTTCAATGTGTCAGGATCAAAGGTGGTCATCACACAGCGCATGCGCAGGTCTTCGATCCCAATCAGCACCTTGTCAATGCGCAGACACTTCCCTTCCCACGAGCGCTCCTCCAAACCGTCCACTCCACCAACGACGATGTTGGGTCGAAGCCGCCGTCCATCGCGACCAAAGGCTGTAATGCTGCCATCGGTTGCAACCAGCAACGGCAGAATGTCGAAGCGTTGCGCAGAATCATCCCTCACCAGACGCGCGTCCGGCCCCGCAATCTCGATCACTTGTTGGAGCACCTGCGGTTCTGTCCAGGGCAAATCATCGACTACAGGTTGACCGGAAGAATCCAGCTTTGCGTGATGCCCCAACAACTGTGGATGCGTCCGTGATGTGATAAACCGGCCGCGCGCATCTTCCACATGCACCACCCGGTCCCCCTGCACACCGAGAGAATCCAGTGTGGCACATTGCAGTTTCTCTCCACCCATGGATTTCACGGGATAGCGCCACAGTTCGGCAATACGCATAGCGACCATGCCACATTAGATACAGTTCTTCAAAATTCGATTGTTTCTCCTAACCATGGGGGTTTCTCCGCGATCTCTGCGTTCAAAGATTTTGTTTTGACTGGACCTAAAATCTTAAACGCAGATGGCGCGGAGTTAACGCAGAGAACGCGGAGGAACCCTGCCACGATCAGGATTTAAGGGAATTCCTTCAGACACTAGTAGAGCGGCCTTGAGCAATTTCGGAATGTTTCGTAGGTGAGAAAACCAACCCAAGCAGATCCGCAGCCACGCGGTCCGTAGCATGGCGGACCACTGTATCCTCAATCAAGTAATCCCCCTGCACGGGAATCACTCCCAACTCTTCAATGGCCTCCAGATAAGCAACAATTTGATTGGCACCTTCCAACGCATACTTGGCCTTCATCTTGGAGGAAGCCGGGGCCCAGTTGATCAGCGCATAGTCAAACAACTGTTTCGTTCGAGCGTGGTTGTTCAGCGCGCGAATGTGGTCTGCGGCAGTCAACCCAAGACTCTCATTCGCCTGAGTCATTAAATTGCAAACGTAAGCTTTCTTCGCCGGAGAGTTCACAATAGCTTGCGCAATTCCTCGTACCAGCACATTAGGAACGAGGCTGGTAAACAGTGACCCCGGCCCGATGGTGATCAGGTCCGCGCGTTCGATAGCGGCCAATGCCTGCGGAAGAGGTTGCGCATCCGGCGGAAGCATAAACAATTCTTTGATCCTGCCTGGACTGGCGGTGATCTTGGTCTCGCCACGCACGCGAGTTCCGTTGTCCATCAAAGCTTCCAATTGGACATCGGTTGTTGTTGCGGGATAGATGTGTCCTCGTGTGGCCAGAATCTCAGATGAAAGCCGCACAGCTTCGCCGAAATCCCTGGTGATGGAAGTAAGCGCGGCCAGGAACAAATTGCCAAAGCTATGCCCTTCCAATCCAGTGCCTTTATCAAACCGGTGCTGAAATAACTTGGACAACGTGTCCTCATCTTCCGACAAGGCGACAATGCAGTTGCGCACATCGCCCGGCGGAAGCATGTGCAGCTCTTTCCGCAGGCGTCCGCTTGATCCGCCATCGTCGCTCACCGCAACGATGGCGCAGAGGTCACTGATGACTGGTTGATCTGGATTAGGAAAGTAATGCGGAGAGGCAAGTTCACTGCTGGTCTTAACGTACCGCTTGAGCCCGCTTAGAAGCGTGGCTAAACCAGTCCCGCCCCCGATGGAAACAATGCGTAACTCCCGGCCGTCATTAGGCAAATCCTGGAACGGCTGTGAAGTTCGTGGCGAAACATTCGCCATAGGCGAGTCCTGAAAGTTATTCCCCGGATATGTCCGTCATCGGAAGCATTTCGCCACCGGGATCGGGATAAAGCAGTTCGGTGAAGCGGGGGTCCTCAGCCAGGTTTTGGAAGTCAGAATCGTTACGTGCCTGAAAACGCAGCACCGGATTCAACTTCACCGCCTGGTCAAGGTGACGCAAGGAATCCTCCACATGACCTGTGAGGCAGTCCAGGGCCGCTAAACCGTAAGATACATAATCGGCCTTGGGAACTTGCTTGGAAAGCTTTTCCAAATGCTCGCGCGCACTAACGTAATCGCCCACATTCATCAAAGAGACGGCAAAATCGTAGTGCTCTTCAGGAGTCTTGAACTGCGTCGCCGCCTTCTCAGCGTGCTGGTTGCAGATGTTGAGGTGCACCGCCGCCCGGTCCGCCAACTCCTTCGGACCTTCGAGGACCTTCTGTAAATGAGTGCGCGCTTTGTCGAATTTGCGGTCCTGAAGCGCACGGAGACCGGCCTCGTAGTTTTGCACAGCCTGTGAATAATGAGGATCTTCAGCGTGGGCCTTTTTAGCCGGCGTCTTCTGAGCCATCTGGAGAACTTGTCCTCGATTCTTCGTAAGTGTCTCTCTTGATTGAATTTGTATTGAACCCATCAAGCTCACCCCAAGCTTTGATGCCGCCTGCGGCCAAACTTTGCATGACCGCCAGTCATTGGCCCTTAAAAGTGGCTTGTGGAAAACTCAACTTTCAACTCTTAATGCTTTGCGTGCAAGGTTATACGCGCCAGTGGCAAACCGTCAACTGAGGCTGCCATACCACAAAGACGTATCCGGCGCCAGATTCTAGTTCAATTTAGCGGAACTTTGCAGGTCTACTTTTCTCCACTCACCACCGATAATTCCCTGCCGGATCTGCCGTGCCGTCTTTCCCTGCTTGTTCATGGAATATGAGTAATAGAGCTCTTTCATACAAACATCACATTGTGCGCCGTGG